>CAYXKQ010000007.1:0-11046 GCA_964465715.1 uncultured Chloroflexota bacterium | reverse complement strand
GAACGACATACGTACCGGATGGAATTCGTATGCAACGACAGGAACCTGTCGGCGGCGGCCGTCCGCGAAGGGCTGAATGTCGTCTAGCAAAGTCGCCTTTTCCGAGCCTCACCCGCATTGCAGCGGGCAGCGGGACACTGAACAGTCTGCGGCGGGATCACGGGGCCGGTACCCCAGCAAGCGAGGGTTCGGCCTCGAAGAACCCTTCACAGGCTGCCGGATGCAACCGGCAACCTGTCAAATTCAGGCGTCCTCGAGAGGATTCGAACCTCCGACCTTATGGTCCGCAACCATACGCTCTATCCGGCTGAGCTACGAGGACATATTTGCGGCCGCCAACGAGCGACGCAATTTTAGAGGGGGCCCGGTGACGAACAGGGCCAGGTCGGCCACCGAGTGGGCGATTATCGGAGCCAACAGCGATCCGGTCCATTCAAAGAGCAGGCCGAAGGCGAGCCCGCCCACCGTCGCAAGGGTGATGAAGCGAGGCCCGAACCCGGCGAACCAGTGGTGAAGGCCGAACACCAGCGACGTGATCAGCAGCGCCGGCCAGAAACCTAGCCAGTCGGCCAGGATGTCCTGGATGAATGCGCGCCAGAAGATCTCCTCGACGACCGGGTTGGTGACCAGGAAGAAGATCGCGCCGACGACCAGGCCGCCGGCGGTGTAGCGGTACTGCTGGGACGGGTAGTGAAAGACGAACCAGGTGCAAACGCCGAACACCACGGCTGACGCGACCAGGGTCAGGACCCACCCATTCGTGTCCATGCCACTAAAACCCGGGAAATCGTCTTCATAAAGTGCGCGGGCCACCGGCAGTCCGACGATCGGCGGCACCCGGATCAGCAAGTCGCGCCAGAACCAGGTCCAGGTGGTGGCCGCGGTTTGGTAGGGGATCCCGTCAATGCGGACCGGACGGTGGGCGTAAGCCTCTAGCAGGCTCCTGCGCAGCGACCCGATCACTGCCGAACAACCATCCCTGCCATCGCGGCCCGCAATTTGAACGCCGCCGGAACGACCATCGCCATGAGTACGGCGGTCAGCACGAAACCGGCCTCCGGCCAGGGGGTCGCCGACAGAAGTCCCGTGTAGAGCGCCCCGCCCACCAGGCCGAAGGAGAAGGCGACCGTCTGCAGCGCCATCGCGTTGGCGCTCTGCCCGGGCGGCGAAAGGTCCCCGCCCAGGGGCACCAGGACGGTCTGGAAGGCGCTCTGGGCGAACCAGTGCAACGAGGTGACCGAAAGAAGCAGGTAAACGTTGTCCAGGAAGATGAAGCTTATGCAGGAAAGTATGGTCAACGCCAAAAGCGCCAGCAGCAGGCCGGTGCGCCCGAAGAGGTCCGAGAGCCGTCCGACCACCAGCTGGGCCACGCCGCCGGCCATCGATCCGGCAAACGCCAGCAGGCCGACGTATTCGAGCCCGCCGCCGGCCTCAAAAAGGCGCGGGCCGGCCATCAAGTTAAAGAGCGCGTAGGCCGCCGCGTGGGCCGACCGCACGTAGGACATCTGACGCAGATTTGGGTTGCGCAGGCCGGCGAACACGTTACCCGGGGGTCGCACGCCCTTGCCCGCGCCCAGATTCGGCAGGATTTTTAGCGAGAGCAGGAACGCCACGGCCATCATCGATCCAGAGACGGCCATGAAACGCGCGAATCCGCCCTCGCCGGTGACGAAACCGAGCACCAGACCAGTGATCCCGACCGAGCCGAACAATATGAAGGAAACCGTGCCCGCGACGAGTCCGCGGTGCCGGGGCGGTGCGATTTCCAGTATGTAGTTCTGCAGGCCGGTCCAGTGCATCGCCAGGCCCAGCCCGCCGATGAGACCCAACGGGATACCCAGGACCAGATTCTGGGTCAGCCCGAGAAACGCCAGGTAGGCGGTCATGAGGCCGATTCCGGCCACATAGGAGGCCTTGGACCCCCAGCGATTGATCACCTGCAGGGCGAGGGCTCCGCCCATCGTGAAAGACCCGCCATGCACGGCAATCATGATCAGGGCCGCCGACAGGATGCCCACGTCGAATTCGGTGGCGGCGAAGCTGGAGAGGAAGGACATCGTGGTCGCCCAGCCGCCGGCGGCCAGAAACGTGATCGGCGTCAGCAGGAAGAGCGTGCGCCGCACCGAGCGCGCGGAAGGGGCCGGGCCGGCTACCTGCTGCATGATTTCAGGTCCGGGCGCGGGAAAAAGGGCCGCTCAATGCCGCAAATGAGCGGGCCGGCCGCGAGTCTTGCGCAACGCGCGAGGACAAGTCCAGGGCGAGAGCGGTCCGGCAACTGAGGTCAGCTCGCCAGGGTGCGCTGGGGCAACAGGAAAAGCGCCAGCGCGACCGGCGCCAGGCAGAAGGCCACGAACAGGAACGGAAGACCGGAATCCAGCCCCCAGAGGAGGCCGCCGCCGACCGCGCCAACCACCATTCCGACCGAAAAGGAACTGGTGTGCAGTCCGGAAAGGGTCGGAAGATCGCGCGGAGCCACCAGGTCCCCGCATATGGCGGTGATCAGCGTCTGGTAGGCGCTCTGGGCGAACCAGTGCATCGTCGCCCCGACCAGCAGCAGCAGCAGGGAGGGCGCCTGCCAAAAAATAAGGCAGGCGCCGATTCCGATCAACTTGGCCAGGAACAGCAGGTTGCGGCGCCCGAAGCGGTCGGAAGCCGCGCCAACCAGGACTTGCGACATCCCGCCCCCTATCGCCCCGGCTGAGAGATAGAAACCGACCGTGGCCAGGTCGTCGGTCAGGTCCAGGATCACCAGCGCCGACAGCAGCTGGAACATCCCGAAAGAGAGCCCCATCGTTAGCCTTGCGGCGGCCGCGATCAGGTTGGCGCGGTCGGAGAGCAGGCGCGGGTAATCGGCAAATGAAGGGGTCCTGCCGAATGACTGCGGGGCCGGCAATTCCGGCAGCAGCAGCCAGATCGCAAGCGCGGCGACGATGATGATCGCGCTTCCGCCCTGAATGCTTGCGGCAAGGCCGAACTCGGCGCCCAGATAGGTGAGCAGCGGTCCGGTCAAGCCGGGCGCGGCGACCATCACGAGTGCGTTGATTCCGGTTGCGAATCCCCGCCGCCGGGAGTCCACCGCCTGCAGGATGTAGGCGGTGGTGCCGGTCCAGTGAAAGGGCATGACCAGCCCGGCCAACGGCGCCACCGCGATGACCTGCCAACCCTGGTCGGCAACCCCGAGCAGGACTGCGAATACCGCCATGCCGGCGGTGCCCAACAGATACGACTTGCGACTCCCCCAGCGTGCGGCAAAAGTCCCGGCATACAGACTGACGCCGGTGGCGATGACCTGAATGATCAGCACCGTGATCACAGCCCCGCTGACACCTGCGTCCAGGTGGTCGCGCATCAGCACCGCGAGCAGGGTCAGGATCGGCATCCAACCGCCGACGGACAGCGCAAAGCAGACGTTCAGGGCCAGGTAGGGCCGATCGGTCAATCCGCTGGCGGGCGGCGCGGACTCAGATCCGGTAGTCATCAGGTACCGCCGCTGCGCGGGCGCCGCCTAGCATGCCAATGGTTCGTTCTGGTGGGCCTTTCGGGGATCGCGCAGAAAGCAGAAACCCGTCCGCGCGGCGGCGATCGGATGCGGGTCCTCCTGCCAGAACCAACGCCTCCGATTTTCCGATTAAGGCTGCAGGGTCCGGCGCGGCAAAACGAAAACGCTGTAAAGCGCCGGTGCGAAAAGCAGTGCCGCGACCAGGAATGCGACCCGGTGGTCGACCTGCCAGAGCAGGCCGGCCAGCAGGGCGCCGACGACCATGCCGGTGGAGAACGAGCTGGTGTGCAACCCGGAGATCGCCGGAATCTCGGACGGCGGCACGAGATCACCGCTGATTGCCGTAATCAGGGTGTGGTAGGCCGCATGTGAGAACGCCTGCATGGTGGCGGCGAGCAGCAGCAGCGAAAGAACCTCCGCCCGCCAGAAAAGCAACGACGCGCCCGCGCCGATGAGCATCGATCCGGCCAGCAGGTTGCGGCGCCCGATCCGGTCCGAGAGCGCCCCGACCAGGACCTGGGACGCGCCGCCGCCGATCGCCCCGGCGGTCAGATAGAAGCCGACTGAGGCAAGCTGGCCGGTCAGGTCCAAAAGGACCAGCGCCGAGAGCAGCTGGAAGACCCCGAAATTCAGGCCCGAGATCAGGCGCGCAAATGCGGCCGCAAGATTGAAGCGTTCGGAGAGCAGGCGCAGGTAGCCGGCGAGCGGGAAACTATTCCGCGCGAAACTGTCACCGGTCCGTCGATCCAGCTCCGGCAGTGGGGCCAGCACCACCAACGATGACGCCGCCAGTAGTCCCGCCCCACCCAGGACGGCCGACCAGATGCCGACCGTCTGGCCAAGCCAAGTCAGAACCGGTCCGGTAACGCCCGGCGCCAGGGTCATCACGAACGCGTTCACGCCGGTCCCGGCACCGCGCCGCGCCGGGTTAACCGACTGCAGGAGGTACGTGCTAGTCCCGGTCCAGAAAAATGGAACCACCAGCCCCGCCAGCGGCGCCAGGGCAATCACCTGCCAGCCCTCCCCGATAAGACTGAGCAGGCCGGCGAACCCCATCATCCCGGCGGTGCCGATCAGCAGGGTCCAGCGACCACCCCAGCGTGAAGCAAACGACCCGGCAAAAAGGCTCACCGTCGACGCCACCGTCTGGATGACCAGAATCGTGACCATCGCCGCCAGAACGGTCGAGCCCAGATGATCGCGCATGTAGATCGCCAGCAGGGCCAGCACCGGCAGCCAGCCGCCCATTGCCAGCGCCTGCGATACGGAAAAGACCACGTACGGTCGGTCGCGGAGCCGACCCGCCGGAAATCCAACGGTCACTGCGCGTCGTTCCTGCACCGGGCTTGCCGGGCGGTCGCAGAGTCGCCTTCCAATGCGCAATTCCCACAACGATCGCGGCCCGCTAAAGCCCGGATCCTTGCAGGATCCGGGGCACGAAAGCCATGTCTGATGGGCCGAAGCCCCGGCAATCGGTGAATCTGCCCCATTCAAACCGCGATGGTTTTTCGGGGAAGCATCGCGGCGCTAATCGCGGACGGGACGATCAGGATTCCAACGATCAGGAATGGAATTCTGTTGTCCAGCTGCCACAGCAGGCCGCCCATCAAGGCCCCGCCAAACATTCCAGCCGAATACATGCCGGTGTGCAAACCGGATACCGCCGGGATGTCTTCGGGTTTGGCGAGATCACCGTTGATTGCGGTAATCAGGGTCTGGAATGCCGACTGCGAGAACGACTGCATGGTCGAGGCAAGCAGCAACAACGTCAGCAGCTCGGTCCGCCAGAAGACGATCGCGGCCCCGGCAGCAACCACCTTGGCCGCAATCAACAAGTTGCGCCGCCCGATCCGATCCGATAGGGCACCGATCAGGATCTGCGAGGCGCCTCCGCCGATCGCCCCGGCGGTCAGATAAAAGCCGACTGACGAGAGTTCTCCGGTTACGTCGAGCAGGATCAGCGCCGAAAGCAACTGGAACGCGCCGTGCGAGAACCCCGCAACCAGCCGCGTGAAGGCGGCCACGAGATTATGTCGGCCTCGCAGCAGGGACATGTAGCGTGCAAACTCGAATCGCGCTTGGCCTGGCGCTGTCGATCCGGTCGCGGCCAGCTCGGGCAGCAGACGCAGGGTCACTACGACCGCCAGCGCAAGCAGCGCGGCGCCGCCCAAGATCGTGAGCCCGATTCCGTACGCCTGACCCAGGCCGGTAAGGATCGGGGCGGTGATTCCAGGGGCCACCGACATCACAAAGGAACTGACGCCGGTCCCGGCGCCGCGTTGCCGAGGGGTGACCGCCTGAAGCACGTAAGTTGAGATTCCCGTCCAATAGAACGGGATGACCAGACCGGCCAACGGAGCCAGCGCAATCACCTGCCACCCGGCGTCGATCCTGCTGAGCAGCCCGGCGAACAGTGTCATGCCGACCACGCCGATCAGGAAGGTGCGACGGCCTCCCCAGCGCGTGGCGACCGAGCCGGCGAAAAGGCTGACGGTGGATGCCAGCGATTGAATGATCAAAATCGCGGTCATCGCCGCGATCACGCTGGCGCCCAGGTTGTCGCGCATGTAAACGGCCAGCAGCAGCAGGATCGGCATCCAGCCGCCCATGGCGAGCACTTGGCAGACCGTAAAGACTACGTACGGCCGGTCGTTGAGCCGGCCCGCCGACGGAAGGGGTTCCACTTCGCCTCGTTAACGAAAAGGGCGGATCGGCCGGCGGCGTTCCCATAGCCGGACGACCGTGATTTTCGCCGCGCACCGGCGAGGGCGGGTTCACGACGACCGTAGCGCGCGGCGAACCCGCATTCTTACAGATGAATCCGGGGCCGGCCCGATCGGCATTGGCACAATTGAACGGCCTGCGGCGATCCCGCCCGCGGCCTATCGCCAATGGAACGGATACCGACCGCGATGCGGCTCAATTCCCAAGAAAAGGCAATGCTGGCCGGCGAGTCCGGCCAGGCCGCCCGCCTGGCCCTCCGGATGCAAATCAAGGTGGGCGAATTCTTCGGGGCCGAGGATTTTGTTCCGGTCCGCTCGGCGCACCTGGCCGCCGACGCCGAATCATTGCGCGATTTCGGCGTCAAGTACCTGCGCTCGATCGCCGCGCGGGATGGGCGATTCAAGATACCCACCACGATCAACGCCGGCGCCGCCGACCCGGACCGACCCGGTGTGATCGGGCAGGATCGCGTCTGGCACGAACGCACCCAGGACATCAACGCGGCCCTGGAGGAAATGGGCGCGCACATGTGCCTGACGTGCGTGAATTACCAGCTCCTGGACCAACCGCATCTGGGCGAGCACCTGGCCTGGGGGGATACCGGGACGGTGATCTGGGCCAATTCAATCTGCGGGGCCCGGTCGAACTTCGAGGCCGGTCCGGCCGCCCTCTGCGCCGGCATCACCGGGCGCACGCCGCGGTACGGAATGCACCTGGACGCCAACCGCCGGGCCACGATACTGGTGCGGGTAACCGCACGCCCGCAGGACCGCGGCCAGTGGAGCGCGCTGGGCGGACTGGTAGGGCGCGAACTCAACGATTACTGGAAAGTTCCCTGTTTCATCGGCGATTTCGGATCGCCCAGCCCGGACGAGCTCAAGTTCTTCGGCGCCGCCCTGGCCAGCTTCGGGTCGACGCCGATGTTCCACTGGGTCGGGCTGACCCCGGAAGCGCCCAGCCTGGACGCCGCCTTCGGAGGCGCCGCCCCGCAGCGGACGCTGGACGTCGACGATGCCTCGCTCGCCGGATTCATGCGCGAATTCACCCCCGACTCGGACGCAGCCGACGTGGTCGCTTTCTCGGCCCCGCAGCTCTCGCCGACCGAGATCGGAGATCTGGCGGGGAGATTCAGCGGGCGGAGCGTCAGCGAGCGGGTGCTCTGCCTGGCCACGACCAGCCCGATGGCGCGGCTGGAGGCCGAACGGCTCGGCCATGCCGGCGTGCTGGCCGGTGCCGGCGTCGAACTGATCGCCGGGACCTGCTTTTACGTGATGGCCCCGCACGAACTGGTCAAATCGCGCGGCTTCCGCACCATCGTCACCGACTCGGCCAAACTGGCCAACATAATCTCCGGTTACGGTTACCAGCCGGCCCTGCGCGGAACTTCAGATTGCGTAGACGCCGCCATCACCGGCAAGATTCCGTGAACCGGCCGCCCGACCTTGAATTAAGGGGACGTCCCGGCGTGGGGCCGCCGGTCGCCGGCGTGGCCCTGGTCTCGCAGTCCGGCTTTTCGGCCCGCTACGACCTGGACCGCGAGGCAGGGATTTTTTCGCGTCCCGCCCATGACCTCTTCGGCCAGAGCTACCTGGAGCGGGTCCTGGTGTTCCCGACCGCCAAGGGCGGGATCGCCACTTCCTGGATGCTGGCCGAGATGGCCTCGCGCGGCATGGCGCCGCTGGGGCTGATTTTCTCGTCGACCAATCCGGTCATGGTCCAGGGCGCGGCGCTGGCCGACCTGCCGCTGATGTCGGGTCTCGAACCCGATCCGGTCGCGTCGATAAAGACCGGCGACCGGGTAGAGCTCGATCCGGGCGCCGGCCGGGTCCGGGTCTGGCGGGCCGAGATCAAGTGAGCACTCCCAACCGCCGCGTGCCGCCGGCAACTGACAGGGGACCAAGGTGAGTTCTGGAAAACCCAACATCCTGTTCATCTCCATGGACCAGCTCCGCTACGACGCGCTCGGGGTCACCAGCGGCGGCCGGGTCAAGACTCCCAACATCGACCGGCTGGCGAGCGAAGGGGTGTTGTGCGAGAAATTCTTCGTCCACTCGCCGATGTGCCAGCCCTCGCGGGCCTCAATCATCACCGGCCGGTTCCCGCGGGTGACGGGGGTGCGCTGGAACTGGTACGACCTGCCCGACGACCCGAATGTGGCCCGCATGCTGGGTGATGCGGGTTACCACACGATGGCAATCGGCAAGATGCATTTCACGCCGATCGAGGACAACCACGGATTCAGGGACCGGGTTTACGTCGAGGGCAAGATGTTCTCCGACTACGACGAGTACCGCACGATGCTGGCCGGCAAAGGTCTGGACGGCCGCTACTTCGAGCACGTCAAACGCTGGACCAACGTTGAGAACTTCGGCGCCGAGGTATTCCCCCTGGGAGACGAAAACTACGTCGATTCGTTCATCGGCGCCCGCGGGGTCGAGATGATCGAGTCCTGCGGGAAAGATCCATTCTTCGCCTGGTTCTCCTTCTGCAACCCGCACATGCCGTTCGATCCCCCCGATTCGGTGGCCGACATGTACGACCCTGCGGACATGGAGATCCCGCCCGACTTCTACCGGTCGCAGACCATGCGCTGGCCCGAGTACCGGACCAGTTCCGGGCAGCAGGATTTCTCGCTGCTGACCGAGGAGAAATTGGCCCGGATCAAGGCCTATTACTACGCCACTATCTCGCTGGTTGATCGCGAGATCGGCCGCCTGCTCGAGACCCTGGAACGCAAGGGCGTGCTGGACGATACGGTGATCTTCTTTTTTGCCGACCACGGGGAGATGCTGGGCAACCGCGGGGTCCTCTGGAAGGGCCGAATGCTATACGACCACATCACGCATGTGCCGCTGATCGTCCGCTATCCGCGCGAATACTCAGGCGGCCAGATCGTCTCCGACATGCTCCAAGCGGTCGATCTGGTACCCACGGTTCTGGACTTCTGTGGGGTGGACGGCCACATCGGCCTGCAGGGTCAGAGTTTCAGGCGGCTGCTGGCCAAGGAACAGGTCCCCTGGCGGGACTGGGCGTTCGCCGAGTCGCTGAACATGAAAATGCTGCGCACCCATGACTGGAAGCTGATCCACTACGGATCAAAACCCTACGGGGAGCTGTACAACCTGGCCGAAGACCCGCTCGAACTCGACAACCTCTACGAGGACCCGGGCTGGCACGAAAAGCGGTTCGAAATGACCCGCAAGCTGGCCGACGTACTGATCGACACCGAAGACCAGCTGCCGGGTCCTGCGACCGGGACCGCCTACGAAGGGCTGTCCGGACACCATCCGGCCCAGGAATACGGCGGGCGCGACCCGGACTCGTATTCCTACAGCAAGCGGCCGGGCTGAAACCTCGCGGAGCCCTGGCGCTCCTAGGAGCCTTTGAGCCCGCCCTGCTCCCCGGTCACCAGGTAATGCGATCGCTCGGCGATATTTACGGAGCGATCGGCAATGCGCTCAAGAGTGTGGGCGATCCAGATCAAATAGGTGGCCCGCCGGATCGACGCCGGATCCTCGATCATGTACGAAAGCAACTCGCGCAGAACCTGTTGATAGAGGTCGTCAATCTCATCGTCCTTGTGGCGAACCGCCCAGGCCCGCTGCACGTCGCGTTCGGTAAAGGCCAGCATCGCCGTGTGCAGCATGCCGGTGGAAATCTCGGCCATGCGGGGTATGTCGATCAGCGGCTTTAGGGGCGGCTCCTCACCCATTTGGATTCCGATCTTGGCGATGCCTTCGGCGTAGTCGCCAATCCGCTCCAGCTCGGAGGCGATCAACAGAATCGAGATGATTTGCCGCAGGTCGGCCGCCATCGGCGCCTGGGTGGCGATCAGGTCGATGCACTGCTCCTGGATGGCCAGTTCCTGCGAATCGATTTCATCGTCGTGGGCGATAACCTGCCGCGCCATGTCCATGTCGCGCAGGCGCACCGCTTCAATGCAGTCGCGGACCGAACGCTCGACTCGACTGGCCAGCACGATCAGACTGTCCTGGGCCAGCTCCAGATTCTTGGTGTATTCGTGTCTCTGGGATCCAAG
Source organism: uncultured Chloroflexota bacterium (assembly GCA_964465715.1). Classification (GTDB taxonomy): domain Bacteria; phylum Chloroflexota; class UBA11872; order UBA11872; family VXNJ01; genus VXNJ01. The sequence goes on along the minus strand of CAYXKQ010000007.1, from coordinate 784 downwards.
TGCCATGGCAATCAGCCAAATCGGCCGGTGATGTAGGCCTCGGTCCGTTCATCGGACGGATTGGTGAAGACCTTCTGCGTGTCGTCAAACTCGATCAATTCGCCGGCGTCTTTGTCATTTACGAGGAAATAGGCCGTCAAGTCCGAGATCCGCGCGGCCTGCTGCATGTTGTGGGTGACGATCACGATCGTGTATTTTTCGCGCAGTTCGCGGATCAGGTCTTCGATCTTGGTGGTGGCGATCGGGTCCAGCGCCGAGCACGGTTCGTCCATGAGGATCACGTCCGGCGCGACCGCGATCGCCCGGGCGATGCAGAGCCGCTGCTGCTGGCCGCCGGACAGCGCCAGTGCCGAGCGCTTCAGGTCGTCCTTCACTTCGTCCCAGAGCGCAGCCTGCCGCAGCGAACGTTCGACCAGTTCGTCCATGTCGCCCCTGTAGCCGTTGACCTTGGGACCGTAGGCGATGTTCTGGTAGATCGATTTAGGAAACGGGTTCGGCTTCTGGAAGACCATTCCGATCTGCCGCCGGACCTCGACCGGATCGACGTCCCGGGCGAATATGTCCTGACCGCGGTAGAGCACCTTTCCCATGACCCGAGTACCGCGGACCATTTCGTTCATTCGGTTGAACAGCCGCAGATAGGTGCTCTTACCGCACCCGGAGGGGCCGATGATCGCGGTCACATGGTTGCGCGGAATATCCAGCGTGATATCTTCAAGCGCCAGCTTGTTGCCGTACCAGAAATTCACCGATCTGGTGGCCAGGATTGGCGGTGAAGCGGCCT
>CAYXKQ010000006.1:9851-20096 GCA_964465715.1 uncultured Chloroflexota bacterium | reverse complement strand
CAGGCTCCTGCGAATCGCTTCGGCGGCGGCGCGGGCGATCGCGACCCGATCGCCGTCCCCCATCGAACCCGATGCGTCCATGACCAGAGTCACGTTCAGGGGCGCATTGTCGACAAATTCAGGCGCCTGAAATGCCAGTCGCGCGAGATATTGACTGCGGTTTAAGGGGTGCTCGGTCACGGCGCTGGATATGGCGAAGCTGTCGCCGCGCAGCGGTTGATCATATCGGTATTCAAATGCGTTGATCCACTCCTCGGCGCGCACCGAATCGGGCTCGACCCCGTATCCGGAATTAATCCAGTTGAGCGCCAGTTGGAACGACGTCCGGTCGGTGTCCAGGCTGAACGTCGAAATCGCATCAGCGGCCGCCGATACCGTCCTGGTGCGGAGATAGTCCCGGAAGGTCGTCGCCGCCGGAACCCCGGTCGGGGGCGTCGGTCCGGACCTTGCCGGACTGCCGCTCCGCTGGTATGAGGCGGTCGCCGGCGGGTAGGGAATCGCGCTGGCGGGCGCGGGTACGGCGGTATTGCCCGCCCCTCCCCGCTCCGCCCGCGTTGCGGAGGATGTGTCGCTGAACATGATCATTGATTCGGCGGACGAGTCTCCGGCAGCCATTGGAGCTGCGGGAGCCGGTTCAGGTAAGGCCGGCGCCGCCATGTGGGGTGCGGCCCCGGCGGGGGCGGATTCTGCCCACTCGGCCCGAGATTGCCCTAGACTGGCTATCGCCCCGACGGTAACGATCGCGGCCAGGGCTAGTCCAAAAAATATTGCGGCCGGCTTGTTGACGTGCCATTGCCTGCTGCGCTTATTCATCGTCGTCTTCCCCGTGTGGTGTGGTCTGTGGTCGGTGATGGCGGTGCGATGGCCGGAGCCGGCTCAATGGCGCCGGACCTTTATCTACCTTCGCCGTATCCGCCTTGGCCCGATATACAGAAACCTCCCATTGGCACCGGGGCAATCTGCGGATGGGATAGTGCGCAATGGACAACCGCGCCTGCGGTGAGATCGCGCCCCAATTACGACGAAGCACGCGTTGGGAGAAGTGCGAAAACGAACCAATGAAATCTGATCGTCGCCGAGATCACGCGGCGTGCATGCACATATATTACATATAGTCTGAATATATGGCCAATGCGTAGCAACTACATATTACGGATGGCGAGTCCGGCATCTGTGTCCTGATGCCCGCGTCCGGGCGGGTGGCGGCCTGGCCGCGGCCAGGCCCGGCGGTCGCTCAGACCGGTTTTTGAAACTCGGCGTTGAAGATGACCGACTCAAACCCGGGGTGCGACAGGTAGCGTTCCCCGGTGTCGGGCAGGATGGCGACGATCAACTTGCCCTCGTTCTCAGGGCGCATGCCGACCAAACGCGCGGCGGCGACGCCGGCGCCGGCCGAGATCCCCACGAAGACCCCGTCGCGGGCGCACAGCTGGCGGGCCATGTCCTCGGCGGCCTCGTCATCGACCTTGACCACTTCGTCCATGAGTTCGGTCTCAAAAATCTCGGGCACGAACCCGGCGCCGATTCCCTGGATGCGGTGCGGTCCGGGCGCATCGCCGGAGATGACCGCGCTGCGGCTCGGCTCGACACCGATGACTTTGAGCGAGGACTTGCGGGGCTTTAGCGCGCGAGCGCACCCGGTGGCCGTGCCTCCGGTGCCGACCGGCGAGACGATGATGTCTACCTCACCCTCGGTGTCGCGCCAGATCTCCTCGGCGGTCGTGTGTTCGTGGATGGCCGGGTTGGCGGGGTTCTCAAACTGCTGCGGTATCCAGCCCCCGTCGATCGAGTCGCGCAGATCCACCGCCTGGTCGATCGCGCCCTGCATGCCGCCGGCGGCGGGGGTCAGGACCAGCTCGGCCCCGAAAAGCAGCAGCGCCTGGCGTCGTTCGATGCTCATGGTCTCCGGCATCGTGATGACGCACCGATAACCCTTGGCCGCGCACGCCATGGCCAGGGCGATGCCGGTGTTGCCGGAAGTGGGTTCGATCACGACCGTGCGGCCCGGTCCGATCGCCCCCGCCCGCTCGGCCGCCTCCAGCATCGCCAGCCCGGTGCGGTCCTTGACGCTGCCGCCGGGATTGGTCGATTCCAGCTTCCCCAGGATGATGGCGCCGGATTCTGATACGCAGTTGTTGATCCGGACCAGCGGGGTATTGCCGATCAGGTCGATGACGCTGGCCCCGATCCGGCCAAGCCTTCGCCCGCGCACGATTATCCCGGGCCCGGCGCCGCCTTCGTCCCCGTGTGGAGAATGATCAGTGTTCGAGATTGCCGATCGACCTTGTCGCAGACTTCCAGCCAAAGTATCCGCCAACCGCCCGCCCCCCAACCGCGCCAGTTCGGGCGGCCCGCCTGATGTGGCGCCGGATCGCCGTCACCGGCCTGGGCGGCGGGGTTTTTTCAGGGTTGGCCGGGATCGGCGGCGGAACGTTCATGGTCCCGCTGATGGTTTCGCTGCTGGGGGTATCGCAGGTCGTGGCGCACGGCACGTCGCTGGCGATCGTGGTGCTGACGGCGCTGGCCAGCCTGCTCGGCTACACGGTCTCGGTCCAGATTGACTGGACCCTGGTGCTGGTTGCCACCATACCTTCCATCGCCACCGCTCCGCTGGGGGCGCGGTCGGCCTCGGCAATGCCCGAGATCGGTCTGCGGCGCTCGTTCGCCGCCTTCCTGATGGTTGCGGCGCTGCTCCTCCTCCTGCTGGCCGATCCCGAGGAATTGTTCGCCTTCGCCGGAATCTACCGCTACCTGGTCGCGGTCGTCATCGGACTCCTGGCCGGGTTCCTGAGCGGCCTGCTGGGGGTCGGCGGCGGAATCTTCGTTGTGCCCACGACGGTCTTTTTCCTCTCCATGGAACAGCGCGACGCCCAGGCGTTTGCGCTGGCGATGATGATTCCCACCTCGGTGGCCGGAACCATCGCGCACACCCGGCTGGGCAACGTGCGCTGGCGCTGGGCGATCGGCATAGCGCTCTTTTCGGTGCCGACCGGGCTTCTTTTCGGGACGCTCGCCGGCGGCTGGATCGACCAGCAGATCCTGCGCTGGGTGTTCGTGGCGTTGCTGATCTACTTTTCGCTGCGGATGTTCGGGACAATCACCTGGTTGCGGAAGCGGGTGGCGCGCTCAGGATGACCGCGATAATCTGCGTGAGGCACTAAGGACTCGACGGCCCGAGCTTGATCCGCCACCACACCGCCCACGTTGCAGAGTCGCTGCAGACGAACGTCTGGAACTTCGACTTCCTGGCCGTTCTATCGCTGCTGCTGGCTGCCGGTGCCTACCTGTACGTGCTGGGGCCGCTGCGGACCAGATATGGGCTGGGGCCGGACCCGGAATGGTGGCGGCCGGCGATGTTCATGTCCGGGCTGCTGGCTTTTGCCGGGGCGATCTTTTCACCGATCGACTACATCGGCGAGCATTTCCTGTTCTCGATGCACATGTTCCAGCACCTGATCATGTTCTTCATCGTCCCGGTCGGGATCCTGCTGGGCGTGCCGGGCTGGATGATCGATCTCGTTCTGCGACTGCCGGGCACCATGCGGGTTGGCCGGGTGCTTACCAATCCGGTGGTGGCGATCGGGGTTTCGCAGGGCGTGGTCGCGGTCTGGCACGTTCCGCCGCTCTATGAAGCCGCCCTGGCCAACCGGATCATCCACGACCTGGAGCACGGTTCCTACATAGCCGTCTCGCTGATGATGTGGTGGCCGCTGCTTTCCCAGTCGCGCCGGCTGCCGCCGATCCGGCCGGTGTTCCAGATCTTTTACCTGTTTGTCCTGCCGGTGCCGCAATCGCTGTTCGGGGCGATCCTGACATTTGCCGAGGAGCCCGTCTACCAGGTCTACGCAGAGGCCCCGCGGGTGTTCGCGCTCAGCGCCGCCGACGACCAGCAGCTGGGCGGCCTGCTGATGTGGACGCCCGGCAAGGTGATCTTCTGGTTTGTGCTGGCGATCGTGTTCTTCCGCTGGTTTGCCGAGGAACGGCGTCGCGACAATCTTGAATTGCGCAATCAGCTGGAGCAGCGCCCGGGATTTAACTGACCCGGGCCCGGCCCCGTACCAGGCGCGTCCGGAGCAGCCCAAGGATCAAGCCGGGCTCCCTGATACCCAGCGCGTGCAGCGTTCCCAGGTAGACGGCCCCGCTCAGCGGCAGCGCGATCGCCAGCGTCAGCAGTCCCGGCGGGCCCGTCTCGAGCGCCCCGCCAGCGGCGGCGCCGACCAGCAGCGCGACCCCCGCCGCCGCTCCGGCGAGGATGATCTTGCCGAGGAACGCCGCCGCAGGGCGGCCGGGGCGATGCCGCAGCCAGTAAAGGATCAGTCCGATCAGGATGAGTCCGTGCAGGCTGTTCTGGACAGTGTTGGCCCAGACCAGGCCGTGAAATCCGATCGCCGACGAGGCCGGAAACGCGATCGCCAGGAAGACCAGGCTGCCCAGCAGCCCGACCCCCGCCGGCAGGATCGTGTTGCGGCAGGCGTAGAAGGCAAAGATCAGCAATTGGTCGATCGCGATCAGCGGCAGCGCCAGCGCGTATATGACCAGGGCCAGCGCGGTCGGGGCGATTGCGGCCTCGACGAACTGGCCGCGCGCGAAAACCACCCGCACGATTGGTTCGCTGGCCAGGATCAAAAATACCGCCAGCGGAGTGATCCCGACCGCCAGGGCGCGTGCCGCCGACCAGAGCAGGCGCCCAAATTCCTCGGCGCCGGGTAGATCGGCCAACCTTTCCGGGGCCGCGCGCGAGAGACCGGGCAAAAGTACCAGGGCCACGGCGGCCACCACCGCTCCGAGCGGGAACTGCTGCAGGCGGGCGGCAAATCGCATCATTGCCAGGCTGCCCTCGCCGGCACTGCTGGCCAGGCGGGTGTCGACCATGATCACCAGCTGGGTTACGAGCAAGCCGCCAAGGACCGGCAGGTATAGGATCGCGGCTCTCCGCAGGTTCGGGTCGCGCCAGGGCGCCGGGCGCGCGGCCAGGGGATCGATCCGCAGCAGCCCCGGCAGCTGCACCAGCAGATGGGCGCCGGCCCCCAGCAGATAGCCAAGGGCCACCGCGATCGGGCCCAGCAGCGGTGTCAGGGCCAGGATTGAGACCACCAGGACGGCATTGAGCGATGACACCGAAAACGCCGGGCCCAGGAATAGTTCCCGGGCCAGAAGGCGCGCCGTGACCACCGCCGAAAGGCCCAAAAGCAGCGCCGCCGGCAGGGTGAACCGCAGCATGTCGACCGCCAGCGGCTTGGCCTCCGCCGGCAGGTCTGGGGCCAGCAATTGGACGATCGGCCCGGCGAAAAAGACTCCCAGGCCAACCAGTGCTCCGAGCAGGAGCGCGGTAACCGTGGCGACGTTGGCGAACAGGCGGGCAGCCGCGGCCGGGTCGCTGATTCCGGCCAGGAGTGGAACCAGCACCGCCGACACCGCACCGCCGATCGCGACCTCCAAAAAGGTGTTGGGAACCCGCGACGCAATCTCGAACGCATCCGCCTGGGCGGTCGCCCCGAATACGGCCGCAATGACCGGTTCGCGCACAAATCCCAGCAGGCGCGAAAGAATGTTGCCGGCGGCCACCAGGCCGCCGGCCGCCAGGAGCCCGGTGAATCGGGAGTCGGCGGCTATCTGGGCCCTCTATGCGCAGCGGCGACCCGGGCGGCCAGCTCGGTGGTTGAGTGACCGACGCGCATCCTGATGAACCGGCAGCGGGCTCCGATGTCGCGGACGCTGGCCAGCTCCGGCAATGGGCGCCGGTCGGATCCGGCGGGGTCGTACTCAACGCCCTTGGCGTAATAGTCGGGGCGCAGGTTCCTGATCAGCGCTTCGGCGGTCGGCTCCGGGAAGGGGATAACGAAGTCGACCCAGCGGACCGCAGCCAGCGCCGCAATACGCTCTTCGATCCCCTGAACCGGTCGCCGCGGACCTTTCAGCCGCCGGACAGTCGCGTCCAAGTTGACGCCCACCGCCAATAGGTCGCCCAGTTCGGCGCACTCCTGCAAAAAAGCAATGTGTCCGGCGTGCAGCAGATCGAATACGCCGTTGGTGAGGACCAGGGTCTTCGAGCCCCGGCTGGCCAGTTCCGATGCCGCGGACGCCTCGACGACCCGTGCCGGCAGAGATTTCACGAACCGGCCGATCGCGCGGAGGCAACCGCCAGTATTTCCCTGGCGGAAACTGCGACCACGCCGATTTGTGCGACCGCTGCGGCGCCGGCCAAGTTGGCCAGCAGCGCCGCTTCCGCAGGCTCGGCGCCGGCGGCCTGGGCGCCCGCAAACGCCGCCGCGACCGAATCGCCGGCCCCGGATGGATCGGTGATTCCGGCGCCGGCCTCGGCCGGAATATGCAGGGAGGCGTTTGAGTCTCCGGCCAGGATCACGCCCTGCGCCCCCATCGTGAGCAGCACCTGGCGGCAATCGAGGCGTTCCCGCATCTCCGCGGCGCCGGCTTGCGCCTCTGCGAGGGACCTGAACCGCCGCCCCAGGTATGCCTCGGCTTCGGGCTGATTGGGGGTGATCGCATCGAACCCCTTGAACCGCTCGAACCCCCCGTGCGAGTCGGCGATTCGCAGGGCCGCACCACTGTCCCCCCGCGCCGCCGCCGAAACCACCGTCGGGTCGACCACCCCACCCTCGTAGTCGGAGAAGATGAGCGCGTCGACCGAGGCGGCGGCGTCGCGCAGGCGGGCGGCCAGCTCGGCGGATACAGTCTCGTGGACCGGGGCCGGCGAAACCGTGTCGATGCGGGCAACCTGCTGATAGTTGAACTGGCGGTCGCCGCTGGCCCAGATCCGCAGTTTTGCCGGAGTAGCCCGCCCGGGAGCAACGATTATTTGATCGGTGTCGGCACCGCTTCCGGCGATGAGATCGACAAGTAGCCTGCCGCGCCGATCGTCGCCCACGATTCCCATCACGGCGACGTTGGCGCCGAGCGCACACAGGTTGGCGGCCAGATTGCCTGCCCCGCCCGGCAGGTGACGGAGATCGCGCTGCTCGATTACGGGCAGCGGGGCCTCCCGGGAAAGACGCGCCACAACGCCCAGGCGGTGTTCGTCGAGCACCAGGTCGCCGATTACCAGAACGCGGGTCCTGGCCATGCCATCCAGGATGGCGGCCAACCGGTCGTTGGATGCCTGCATCATTAAATCCGCAATTTGGCTGCGTAGCCCCGCGCAACTCGCATTTTCCCGGACGGGGCCCTTTGCCGGCGTTTCGCGACGCAGCGATTGCGGCGAATCGGAAAATCGCGGTATGCTCCCGACCCAAAAGTATTCCCAGCGCCTGGCGGACGTTGTCGCCATGGGTGACGAGCTAATCTGCGCCGCCAAGCCGCAAATCGCCGGCGAACTGCTCGAACTGATCAAGGATGCATTTCCCGGGTCTCTGGGCGCCCGATTGCTGGCGCTGCGCCTGCAACTCGCCGGCGACCGGCCCGGCGACGCCCTGGACGGAGCGCGCGAAGCGCTGCGCATCGATCCCCTGAATTTGGCGGCGCTGGCGATCGAGCTGCAGGCCAGGCGTGCGCTTGGCGAATCCGGAGAAGGGGTTGCGACCGCGCTAAGTCGCCTGGCGGCAATCGCTCCCGACCACCCGCAAATCGGTCCGAAACCGCCAGCCGCGACCCTGGCCGGTATCGGATTCATGCACTTCAGGCAGGGACGCCAGCTGCTGGCTCTGCGCTGGCTCGGTGAGGCGGCGCAGGCTGAAGATTGGCCCGAACTGGGAGCGGCGATCGCCCAATTGCAATTGGAGTGCGGCCAGGTCCGGGTGGCTTTGGAGTCTGCGCGAGCGGTGCTCGATCAGTTGCCCGACTGCCTGCCGGTCAACCTCGTGTCCGCCCAGGCCAACGCCGAGCTCGGCAAACTGGCTTTAGCCGACAAGCACCTCAAGCGCGCTCGTCGTTTCGATCCTGAATTCGAACTGGCCAGACGGCTCTATGCCAGACTGCCGGTTTCGCGCCTGGAATTGCCATCGCTGCCGGAACTGGCGTTGCCGGAAATGCTGCTGGCGAGGGTCCGGCGCGCGCTTGATCCACCGGCCGAACCAGCCGCCGACTCCGAACCCGCGCCGGATCCGGTCGGCGAATACAGCCCGCCCAGCTCACGATTCCTGCCTTCGGAGGAATCCGGCGGTGAAACCGAATCAGGCCCCGATGACGCCGCCAAAACTGACGAACCGCAGGCGCCGGAAGCGACCGACGAACTTGCCCGATTGATGGAGGGCCAGCAGTGGCCGGCCATTCTGGAACTGCTCCGCGGCAGCTCCCATCTGCTCGACGCCGGTCGGTTCGGTTCGCTCCCAACAGAAGGCCTGCCCAGACTCGCCGACGAACTGGTGCGCCTCAATCTCCCCGACCTTGCGGCCAAGGCGTATCGGATTGCTGAGGATCGTACGGTGCCCGCGTTTCCAGAACCTGCCGCCGATGACGCATCGCCCGAGAATTAACCGGCAATTCCGCAACCGGCTCCCAGTGAGAGGTAATCCAATTGTTCGAACGCACCTTCGTGCTGCTAAAACCCGATGCCCTGCAGCGCAGCCTGGCCGGCGAAATTCTGTCCCGGCTCGACCGCCGCGGCTACCGGTTCGTCGCGCTCAAACTCCTGCGGCCGACCGCCGAGCAGGCACGGGCCCACTATGCCGAGCACGCCGGCAAGTTCTTCTTTGAAGGCCTGGTCGAACACCTGACCTCGGGGCCGGTGCTGGCAATGGTGCTGGAGGCGCCGAATGCAGTCGCGTCAGTCCGGCAACTGGTCGGGGCGACGCGCCCGGCGGAAGCCGCCGCCGGGACGATTCGCGGCGATCTCGGACAATCGCCGCTGCGCAACCTCGTGCACGCCGCCGACTCCCCCGATAACGCCGCCTTGGAACTGGCAATCTATTTCGATCAGGCCGAGCTGCTCGAATACGAGCGCGGCGCCGACCGCTGGATATTCGAACCGGGCGATTGACCGCTAATTCGCTAGAGGGTCTGGCCCCTGATCACGTTCAGGGCCGAGCCGGCCCATAGCCAGGCGATCTGCTCGGGATTCAGGGTGTGCGAAAGACCGATCCGATCGACTGAACCGTCGGCGTGGTCGATACGCGCCCGCAATCCCCGTCCCGGTGCGATCTCGGCCACATCCTCCAACGTGATTCGGTCGTCGGACCGCAGCAGGTCGTAGTCTCCTCGGTCGTCGAACGTCAGGGGCAGAACCCCCTGCTTTTTCAGGTTGGTCTCGTGAATGCGTGCAAACGAGCGCGTGATGACAACGGCTGCTCCGAGCAGCCGCGGCGACATCGCGGCGTGCTCGCGCGAGGACCCTTCGCCATAGTTCTCGTCCCCGACGGCCACCCAGCTGCGCCCCGCCGCGGACAGGTTGCGGGCCACCTCGGGCAGCGGTTTCTCCCGTCCGTCGCCGGCCAGGTCAAGTCCGTGCCCGGGTTGATCGGCGAACGCATTGTTCGCGCCCAGGAACATGTTGTCGGAGATGTTGTCGAGGTGTCCGCGAAATCGCAGCCAGGGACCGGCCGGCGAGATATGGTCGGTCGTGCATTGCCCTACGGCCTTCAGCAACACCGCCATGTCGGCGAACTGGTCCGGTGACCGCGCCGCGAACGGCTCCAGCAGCTGCAAACGGTTGCTTTCCGGATCGACCTCGATCGGATCGGCCGTGCCATTGGGGGCAACGTATCCCGTACCGCGGGCGATGAATCCGCTGTCCGGAACCTCTGGCGCCGGCGTCGGCGGCCGCAACTGGACGCCGCCGCTGCCCGGCACCCGGTCGCGGCGCGGGTCGAAGCCCAGCCGGCCGCCGATCGCCAACCCGACCGCGACCTCAGGGCTGGTGATGAAGTTCATCGTTTCCGGGTTGCCGTCGTTGCGGCGCGGAAAGTTGCGGTTAAAGGAAGTGACTATCGAATTGCGCGCCGGGGCGGGCTCCTGGGGCGCTTCCGGGTCGGCCCGGCGCCACTGCCCGATGCACGGGCCGCAGGCATTGGCCAGTACCGTAGCCCCGATCGCCTCCAGGTCGGCGATCTGCCCGTCCCGTTCGAGCGTGGCGCGGACCATCTCCGACCCCGGGGTCACCAGCAGCGGGGTGGCCACCTGCAGTCCCCGCGAAGTCGCCTGGCGGGCGACTTCGGCCGCCCGCGATATGTCTTCGTAGGAGGAATTGGTGCAGCTCCCGATCAGCACTGCCGAAAGCTCTTCCGGAAAACCCTCGCTGGCGATCTCGTCGGCCAGCTCGGAGAGCGGTCGCGCCCGGTCGGGCCGGTGCGGTCC
>CAYXKQ010000006.1:2028-9820 GCA_964465715.1 uncultured Chloroflexota bacterium | reverse complement strand
AGAGGTCGATCTCGATCACCTCGTCGTAATAGCGCTCCGGCGCGGAGGCGATTTCGGGGTCGGCAACCAGCAGGTCGGCCTCGGATTCGGCCAGTTCGGCGACCGCGGCGCGTCCGGTCGATCGCAGGTAGGCCGACATCCGGCGGTCGAACGGAAATACCGAGGTCGTTGCCCCGACCTCGGCCCCCATGTTCGTGATCGTCGCCTTGCCGGTGCAGGAAATCGTCTCGCAACCGGGCCCGAAGTATTCGATGATCCGATTGGTCCCGCCCTTCGTGGTCAGGATCCCGGCTAGCTTTAGGATCACGTCCTTGGGGGCGCTCCAACCATCCAGCGCCCCGGTCAGTCGCACACCGAGGATCGAGGGCGCGAGAACTTCCCACGGGAATCCGACCATCACGTCGACCGCATCGGCGCCGCCGACGCCGATCGAGAGGGTGCCGAGACCGCCTCCGTTGGGCGTGTGCGAGTCGGTGCCGATGATCATCGAACCGGGCACGGCGTAGTTTTCCAGGACGACCTGGTGGATGATCCCGGACCCGGGCTCCCAGAAGCCGAGCCCCCAGTTCGCCGCCGCCGCGCGCAGGAATGTAAATACTTCGTTGTTTTCCAGGCGGGCCCGGGCAAGGTCCGGGGCGGCCCCGACCTGGGCCCGGATAAGGTGGTCGCAGTGCACCGTCGTCGGCACCTGCGCGCGGTCCTGCCCGGCCAGCCGGAATTGCAGCAGCGCCATCTGTCCGGTCACGTCCTGCAAGGCCACCCGGTCGGGGCGCAGCATGATCCAGGATCCGGGATCCAGCGAGATCTGGTCCGGGTCGTCGGCGTGTCCCCAGAGGATCTTCTCGGCCAGGGTAAGCGGCCGTCCGGCCCGCCGGCGAATAGTCTTTAATCGGCCGCGCAGGGTCTGGTACAGGTCTTTGACCGCTGCGGGATCGACACCGTTTTCAGCCATGGTTCGGTCCGACTCCAGGTTCTCGCTTCTCTAGCCCAATTTACCCAATGGTCCCCAACGGCCCCTCCGGGGGTCATCCTGGAGGAATCGAACGGCCGAATTATCGATTCGCGCTCCGCCAACCGCCATAATTGGGCCGCATTTGCGGGGGAATCTGCTCCCGCGCCAGGCCCCCGCGGCGGATCCGATTGAAACTCCACGAACACCAATCCCGCCAGTTGCTGGCAGACAGCGGAATACCGGTCCCGGAGGCCCGCTTGGCGGCCGATCCGGCCGCCGCCGCGCAAGCTGCGACCGAGCTTGGCGGACCGGTAGTGGTAAAAGCCCAGGTCCTCTCCGGCGGACGCGGCAAGGCCGGCGGGGTCAAACTGGTTGCCGACGCGGGCTCCGCGGCCGCGGCCGCGGCCGATATCCTGGGGCTTGAAATCGGCGGCGACCGGGTCGAAAAGGTGATGGTGGCCGAGGCGGTCGACATCGACGCCGAGTATTACCTGGCGGCTCTTCCCGACCGCGAAGCCGGCCAGCTGATGGTGATGGCCTCGGCCGCCGGCGGAATCGAGATCGAAACGGTCGCGGCCCAGGACCCGGACGCGATCCTGACCGCCGGCTGCGGGGTGGATTCCGGGCTGGCGCCCTTCCAGGCCCGCCGGCTCGCATTCCAGCTTGGCATCCCGCTCCCTTTGCTCGGTGATTTTGTCCGGATCGCCACCGCTTCGGTGGACTGCCTGGTCGAAAACGACGCCTCGCTCGTGGAAATCAATCCGCTGGTCCAGGCCGGAGACCGACTGCTGGCGATCGACGCCAAGATAACGGTCGACGATTCGGCCCTGTTCCGCCACCCCAAACTGCGGGCGCTGCGCAACCCGGAGGAGGAGACCGCGACCGAAGCCGAAGCGCGGGAAGCCGGGATCTCGTACGTGAAGCTGGACGGGACCATCGGCTGCATGGTCAATGGCGCCGGACTGGCGATGGCACTGCTGGACGTGATCGTAAGCGAGGGCGGCGAACCGGCCAACTTCCTGGACGTGGGCGGGGGCGCCGACGCCGGCCAGGTGGCCAAGGCGATGAACCTGATCCTGGCCGACCCGGGGGTCGCGGTGGTACTGGTGAACATATTCGGCGGCATCACCCGCTGCGACGATGTCGCCAACGGGATCGTCGAGGCCCTCGCCGGGCTGCCGCGCCGCGTACCGCTGGAAATCAGGCTGGTTGGCACCAACCAGGCCGAGGGACTCAGGATCCTGCGCGACGCCGGTCTGAACGCCCACCGCGACATGCTCACGGCGGTGCGCGCGGCAGTCTCCGTGGCCGGCTGAGGAAAAAGCACGATGCAGGTCAGCTCAGACACCGGCATCCTGGTCCAGGGGATCACCGGCCGCCAGGGCGCATTCCACGGCGGGCTGATGCTCGAATACGGTGCCCGGGTAGTTGCCGGCGTGGTGCCCGGCCGGGGCGGCCAATCCGTACACGGGGTACCCGTTTACGACACGGTTGCGGACGCCGTTGCGGAGCATCCTATCGACGCCGGAGTGGTTTTCGTACCACCGTTCGCGGCCGCCGACGCGGTCTGTGAGCAGGTCGATGCCGGAATCGGCCTGGTGGTGGTGATCACCGAAGGAATCCCGGTGCTGGACAGCGCCCGAATGCTGGCCTTTGCACGAGCCCGCGGGTCAACAATCCTGGGTCCAAACTGCCCGGGCCTGATCCTTCCCGGCCAGACCAAGCTCGGCATTATCCCTGGCGACATCGCCCTCCCCGGCAGGGTCGGGGTTGTATCGCGTTCAGGAACGCTCACCTATGAGGTCATCCAGTCCCTGACCGACCGCCGGATCGGGCAGGGCCTCTGCCTGGGGATCGGCGGCGATCCGATTAAGGGCCTATCGTTCATCGACGCGTTGGCGTTCTACGAGGCCGACCCGGACACGGAAGCGGTAGTACTAATCGGGGAAATCGGCGGACGCGACGAGGAGCTGGCCGCCGAATACATCACCCAGGCCTGCCGCAAACCGGTGGTCGGGTTCGTCGCCGGGCGCGCCGCCCCGCCGGAACGGCGGATGGGTCATGCCGGCGCGATTGTTTCCGGCGGCACCGGCGCCGCGGAGGGCAAGATCGCCGCGCTTGAGGGGGCCGGAGTGGCAATCGCCGGTCATCCCGATCATGTTGGCGACCTGGTCGCGGCCCGGCTCTGATTCGACGGCGTGGCCGACGGTGCGGACAATCGCCAATTTAAGATTTTGATCGTGGGGTGGCCGGCCGGCGCAGCTGGAAGGGCCGCCGTCGCTTTGTCCGGGCCAATTCGGGACGGGGCTCTTTCTCTTGACTGAATACGACTTGGTGGTGGTGGGCGGCGGTATCGCCGGCCTGCGCGCCGCCATCGCCGCCGCTGAATCAGACCTATCGGTTGCCCTGGTTTCGCGCGCCCCTTACGGCGCTCACCATGACGGAAACGTTCGCGATGGCCTGAACGCTCCCGCCGGCGAATCCCAGGTCGCGCAGTTCCAATCCGACGTGCTGTCCGCTGGATCCGGTCTGGCCGACGCCGCCGCGGTAGCGCGTTGCGCTGAGGCGGCCGTGGCCGAGGCCGTTGCCACCGAGCACATGGGGGCCGCCTACGCCCGTTCCTCCGATGGCGGCCTGCAGGCTTTCCGGTTGGGACAACACAGTGGCGAATACAGCCTCCGGGCTGGTTGGTGGACCGGCCGCACGGTGCTGAACGCCTTGCTCGATCACGCCGTCGGCTATTCGATCGACGGTTACTTTGAGTGGCTGCCGCTGGAGTTGCAACTGAATGATGTCGGCGTCAGCGGGCTGACCGCGCTCAACATACGTTCGGGCCAGGTGCAGGCGTTCGTAGCCGGCAACGTGCTTCTTACTGAAGGGGCCGTCGGCGGGCTCTATCCAGTCAGCGGTAATGCGCGCCACAGCGTCGGCACCGCACAGGCGCTGGCGGCAACCGCCGGGGCGGTCCTGCTCAATCCCGAGCTGGTCGAATTCGTCCCCGGCGTAGTCTCGGGCTCACTGGCCGGCAACGGCGCGGTCATTGGTGACGCGGCCGCTGCCGCCGGGGCCCGGTATTCGGGTCTCAAATCCGACCCGGACGGGATCTCCCTTGGTGCGGTTGCGAGGGTGCTGGATCCCAACGCCGGTTCGAGGGTCGATTTCTCGGGTTGCGTCGAAGAAATGGAGCTGTTTGCGCCCGAATTGCGCGGGTTGCTGGACCAAGATTTCGGCGCCGCGCTGGTGCCCAGCGCCCACTACTCGCTGGGCGGCATCGCCCCGGACACCGGTATCCCTGGGCTCCACGCGGCCGGCGAGGCGGCCGCCGGATCCCTGCACGGGGCCGGGTTGCTGGCCGGTAACGCCATATTGGACCTACTGCACTCTGCAAGTTCGGCGGTCGCCCGGATCGCTCCGCGCCCGGCCGCATTGCCCGAATCGATCCGCTGGCGGGCCCAGGAAGGCATTCAGCTGACGCTGGCCGGAGATTCGAGCATCGATCCGGCCGTGCTCTGGAACCGGCTCCGCGACCTGATGGGATCGAACCTGGGGCTCAGCCGCGATGAGAGCGGCCTGGCTGCGGCCGCCGATCAAATCTCCGAGATCGGCGAACTAGCGCGCCGCGCCGCGCCGGCCAGTTCCGGTTACCACTTCAATCTGGAGCTCGTGCGACTGCTGGAGTTGCGCCAGGGGGTGGTGACGGCCGCGGCGATCGCCGCCGGGGCCGATTCGCGCCGGGAATCCCGCGGACCTCACCAGCGTCCCGACCACCCGGCCGCCGACGAATTCGCCGATCACAGCGCGGTGCGGCTGTCCGAGTCCGGCTGGCGCAGCGATCGTTGGGCCGAATACGAACCCGCCGCCGCGGAGGTTTCGGCGTGATCTCCCAGACCGAACTCAGCATCGCCCGCTTCGATCCCGAAACCGATTCGGGGCCCAGTTGGCGCGATTACACGATCCGCACCCAGGCGGGCATGACCGTCCAGGACGCGCTGGTGCAGGTGCGCGACGAACAGGACGGATCACTCAGGTTCCGCGAGGCGGAACCGGGCGGGTTCTCCGGCGTCGGCGCGGTCACGCTGAACGGACGACCGGTCCTGGCGGTCCGCGAACCGTTCCCGCCGGCGGGCAGCGAGATTCGGATCGGGCCGCTCGCCAATCACCCGGTCATCGTGGACCTGGTCGTCGACGGCGAAGTCGCCCGCAACCGGCTGGCCCGGCTCTCCCCCTGGATGCAGCGGGTTGCCGCGCCCGACCCCGAACGCCCGACGCCCATGACGCGCGAGGAACTGGACCGCCTGCAGCGCAGCGAGTACTGCAACGGCTGCGGGATCTGCGACGCCGCCGTGCGCGGCGTGGACTTGGACTTCCTCGGCGCCGCCTACCTGCTGAAGACCTACCGGCTTGCCGCCGACGTGCGCGACGACTTCGACCGCGAGCGGCTGGAAATGGCGGTCGGCCCGAACGGCATGTGGCGGCTCAATCTCGCCCAGATTGCTTCTGATCCCTGCCCATACCACCTGGCTCCATTTGCCCAAATCGACAAGTTGCGACGGGCGGCCGAACTCAACGGATTCCACAACCCCGGCTAGCTGGCCGGGGCGGCCCATCGCACGGATCCATCACGAAATCGCGAGGCTAATTGAATGCGACCCAAAGTAACCGTGGTCGGCGCCGGCGCCACCGGCGGTTCGACCGCCCGACGGGTGGCCGAACGGGGTTACGCCGACGTAGTACTGCTCGATATCGTCGAAGGCCTGCCCCAGGGCAAGGCGCTGGATCTGAATCACGCCGCGGCCCTGGCCGGCTATCCGACGACCATGCTGGGCAGCAACTCCTATGACGACACCGCCGGTTCTTCGGTGTGCGTTATCACCTCAGGATTTCCGCGCCGGCCGGGCATGAGCCGCGATGACCTGCTGCTGGCCAACAAAGCGATCGTCGAAGCGGTGACCAGCGAATTGGTGCGGCGATCGCCCGAAGCCACGCTGGTGATCCTCTCCAACCCGATGGACGCCATGGCCCAGCTGGCCATGAGCGTGTCGGGGCTTCCCCGCGAGCGCGTTATCGGCCAGGGCGGAATCCTGGACACATCCCGCTTTCGCACCTTCCTGGCCTGGGAGCTGGGAGTCTCGCCGGCCGACGTCTCCGGGTTCGTTCTCGGCGGGCACGGGGACACGATGGTCCCGGTGCCCAGCTACACCAGCGTGAACGGAATTCCGATCCGGGACCTGATCGGACCGGAGCGGCTGGGTCAGATCATCGACCGGACCAGCAACGGCGGCGGGGAGATAGTCGGCCTGATGAAGACCGGCGGCGCGTTCGAGGCGCCCGGCGAAGCCTGCGCGATGATGGTCGATGCGATCCTTTTGGACCAGAAGCGGCTATTCCCCTGCGCGGTCATGCTGGAGGGCGAGTTCGGCATCAAGGACACCTTCGTCGGCGTGCTGGTCAAGCTGGGATCCGGCGGCGTGGAGGAGATCGTCGATCTCAAACTCGATGAGACCGAGCTGGCCGGCCTGCGCGGTTCGGCGGAGGCGGTGCGCGAACTCGTCGAGGTAATGGGGATCTGAACCCGACCGATCCGGGACCCTCAGCGGTTGCCGGTCAATAGCCCCAGCAGCTTGCGGACGGGATCGTAGGCGTCGTCGGCGACGCGTTCCTTCAGCGGGATGATCGCGTTGTCGGTGATCTTTATCCCCTCGGGACAGACGTCGGTGCAGCACTTGGTGATGTTGCAGAAGCCGATCCCGTGGCCCTCGCGCAGGTCCGACCGGCGGTCGGCGGTATCCAGCGGGTGCATCTCCAGTGCGGCGGCGTAGATAAGCAGCCGCGGCCCGACGAATTCCTGGTGCAGGGCGCTGGCCCGCAGCACGTGGCAGACATCCTGGCACAGGAAGCACTCGATGCACTTTCTAAATTCCTGGACCCGGTCGATGTCGCGCTGTTGCATGCGCCAGCCCCCGGCGGCGCGCTCCTCTTCGGTCTGCTGCCGCGGTGAAAAACCCTTGATGCTCTGCTTGGCGCGGTAATTCCAGCTCACGTCGGCAACCAGATCGGTAATGACCGGGAATGCGCGCAGCGGCGTGACGTAAACGGGCTTTTGCACGTCGATCTCATGGAAGCCGGTCATGCAGGCCAGCTTGGGTCGCCCGTTTATCTCGACCGAGCAGGACCCGCATTTGCCGGCTTTGCAGTTCCAGCGGCAGGCCAGCGAGGGGTCGGCGTTGGCCTGGATCCAGTGCAGGGCGTCGAGCACGACCATCCCCTCTTCGAGCGGGACCTGGAAGTCCTCGAATGCGGGCGCTTCCGCGTCGCCGCGCTGGACTCTTAATGTGGCGCTTTCCGACATGCGGCGCTAGTCCCCGTCGATGATGGCTTGAAGGTCGGGTGGCGGTTTCTCCAGCCGGGAGCGCCGCACGCGCAGGGGCCCGTCGGCCGAGGATCCTACGATTACCGAGTAGTCACCCCACTCGGAATCGGTCAGGGGGAAATCGTCGCGGGTATGCGCGCCGCGGCTCTCGGTGCGGGCCAGACCGGCCAGCGCACAGGCCCTGGCCACCGTCAGGACGTTGCGCAGGTCGATGGCCTGCTGCCAGGCGACGTTGTAGACGCGACCGCCACGGACCGGGGCGGATCCTGACCGCGCAACGAGCACCTCCAGGTCGCCGAGCGCCGACTCCAGGTCTTTTTGGCGGCGGATGATGCCGACCTTGCGGTCCATCATCGCCTGCAGTTCGGAGAGGATCGCAAATGGGTTTTCGGCGCCTTCGGCTGAAAACGGCGCCAGGGCGTGCGCCACCGCCGACTCGATCGTCGCTGGTGCCGGTTTCGGCGGCGAAC
>CAYXKQ010000006.1:0-2018 GCA_964465715.1 uncultured Chloroflexota bacterium | reverse complement strand
TTCAGCGCCGTTTGACGAAAGTCGATCCAGAGCGTGCCGGTTTCGGCGGCGAACCCCGTTCAAGGGCGTGCTGGGCGGCGTGCTCGCCGGCCCGCTTGCCGAAGACCAGGAGATCGGTGAGCGAGTTCCCCCCGAGACGGTTGGCCCCGTGCATGCCCCCGGCCGCCTCCCCGGCGGCAAACAGTCCCGGCAGGCTCGCGGCCTGGGATTCGGGTTCGACCCGGATGCCGCCCATGATGTAGTGCGCGGTGGGTCCGACTTCCATCGGCGTCTTGGTGATGTCCACCTGCGCCAGTTCGGTGAACTGGTGATACATCGAGGGCAGCCGCGACCGAATGTCGTCGGCGGAGCGCTGCGAGGCGATGTCGAGAAAGACCCCGCCGTGGGGCGAGCCCTCGCCGGCGCCGACCTGGCGCAGGATCGCGCGCGCCACCTCGTCGCGGGTCAACAATTCCGGGGGCCGGCGCGCCTGCGGGTCTCCGTCCAGCCAGCGGCGGGTCTCAGATTCATCCTCGGCAAATTCACCGGCGAACATCTCCGGCACGTTGTCGAACATGAAGCGCTGCCCGGACCGGTTGCGCAGAACGCCGCCCTCGCCGCGGACCGCCTCGGTAACCAGGATTCCGCGCACCGAGGGAGGCCAGACCATGCCGGTCGGGTGAAACTGGACGAACTCCATGTCGATCAGTTCGGCGCCGGCATCGAGCGCCAGGGCGTGGCCGTCGCCGGTCCCTTCCCAGGAATTGGTGTTGATCGCCCAGGCCCGGCAGGCCCCGCCGGTGGCCACGATCACCGCGCTGGCGGCGATCGCCAGGAGCCTCCCGTCGGCGCGCTGGAACGCGAGCGCCCCGACCACCCGACCGCCTTCGACCAGCAGCCTGGTGACGGTGCTCTCCATGTGAACCTGGAGACCCTGGTGGACTCCGTGGTCCTGCAGCGTCCGGATCATCTCCAGGCCGGTCCGGTCGCCGACGTGCGCCAGCCGCGGATAACGGTGGCCGCCGAAATTGCGCTGCAGGATCAGGCCGTCGTCGGTGCGATCAAACACCGCGCCCCAGGCCTCCAGTTCGCGGACCCGGTCGGGCGCTTCCAGGGCGTGGATCTGGGCCATCCGCCACTGGTTCAGGAGCTTGCCGCCGCGCATGGTGTCGCGGAAGTGGACCTCCCAGGAGTCGCGCCTGTCGGTGTTCTTCAGCGCCGCCGCCATGCCGCCCTCGGCCATGACCGTGTGGGCCTTGCCGAGCAGCGATTTGCAGATCACGCCAACGCTGGCGCCACTCGCGCTGGCCTCGATCGCGGCCCGCAGTCCGGCCCCGCCGGCCCCGATGACCAGCACGTCGTAGGCGAGTTGGTCGGGTTCGGGCAAGTTCATGCCGGAATGAGGATCAGGCGCGGATCGCCGATCACCCCGGACGAGACCAGGCGCACGTAAAAGTCAGCGAACCCGATCCAGACCAGCGAGAACCATGCCCAGGCGCCGTGGTGCTCATTGAACCTGGTCACCAGCTGCCACAGGCGCCCGCGGGTGCGCGCCGCCAGCGAGCAGGAGAAGCAGTCCAGGCCACCGCCAACCAGGTGTCGCAGCGAATGGCACCCGAACGTGTATCCGGCCAGGCCGATGACATTGACGATCAGGATCAGCGTCCCCACGCCGATTCCGAACCCGCTGCTGAAGAAGAACGCCAGGACGGTGTCGTGAATGTTGATCGCCACCAGGGCCACCGCGAAAGGGACGAAATAGCGGTGCAGGTTCTGCAATAGCAGCAGGCCGCGCTCGCCGCTGTAGGGGAGATTCAGCCGCCCGACCGCGCACGCCGGGGGCGAGAGAAAGTAGGAGCGGTAGTAGGAGCGCCGGTAGTAGTAGCAGGTGAGACGAAAACCGAGCGGTGCCCAGAGTATCAGCAGGGCCGGGGTGCGGAGCCATTCGGGCCACCAGCCCGGCCAGGGAAACCCGGGGAAATTCGGCGCGTAGAGGGGCGAAAGGTAGGGCTCGGCGATGTGGTGCTCGTTCTGCGCCC
>CAYXKQ010000005.1:306-20162 GCA_964465715.1 uncultured Chloroflexota bacterium | reverse complement strand
CCTCAAGGTTCACCATCGTGTACTTGAAACCGGCCGCTTCGGCGATCCGGCATCGTTCTTCCAGCGACAGGCCCTGGCGGATGGTGGCCGGGTGGAACGAAGGGATGAGGGGAAGGTCCATGGGCCGCAACGATCTTCATTTGCCCGGTCGCCGGGCTGTCGAATGAAGTCATTCTAAGGGCGCTGGCGGCGCTTTTTGGGCGGGCAATTCCTAAACTTGACAGGGTCGGTTTACATCTTCGGGCCTCCAGATCATCCTGGCGGCTCGATTTCTTATGCGGGGCAATTTGGCAACATCTGACAGCGACCCCCAGGTCCGCCTGGACGCGGCCACGATCGATCACGTGGCGCGCCTGGCGCGGCTGGAACTGGGCGATGACGAAAAAATGCGGTTGCAGGCCGAATTGGGCCAGATCCTGGCCCACTTTGCCGATCTTGAAGAGCTCGCCACCGACCAGATCGCGCCCACCGCGATGGTTGTCAGAACCGAACTGCCCTTGCGAGAAGACGAGGTCACGCCTGCGCTGCCGCGCGAAGAGGTGCTATCCAACGCGCCCGAATCACGGGCCGGTTTCTTCGCCGTGCCGGCGGTGCTTGATCAGTGAACGAGCTCTGCACGCTCTCGCTTACCGATACCCGCGCGGGGCTGGCAGCGGGCGAATTCTCATCGCTTGAGGTAACCGGCGCCTACCTTGAACGCATCGAGGCCCTGAACCCCGAACTGGGCGCCTACCTGCTGGTGACCGATGAGCTGGCGCTGGAGCAGGCGCAGGCGGCCGACGACCGCATCGCCGCCGGGACGGCCGGGCCACTGACCGGCATCCCGATCGCACTAAAGGACGTCCTGGCAACGCGCGGTGTCCGGACCACCTGCGCCAGCCGGATGCTGTCCGAGTTCGTGCCCCCCTACGATGCGTTCGTTGTCGAGCGGCTGCGCGCGGCCGGGGCGGTTTTCCTCGGCAAGGCCAATATGGACGAATTCGCGATGGGTTCGTCGAATGAAAACTCGGCCTTCTACCCGGTTCGCAACCCATGGGACCTGGACCGTGTGCCCGGCGGATCCTCCGGGGGTTCCGCCGCCGCGGTGGCGGCCGACCTGGCGGTCGCCGCGCTCGGTTCGGACACCGGCGGGTCGATCCGCCAGCCGGCCGCCCTGTGCGGAACCGTCGGACTCAAGCCGACCTATGGACGGGTATCGCGCTACGGCCTGGTGGCTTTCGCCTCCTCGCTGGACCAGATCGGACCGATCACCAAGACGGTCCGCGACGCGGCCACCCTGCTGGGTGCGATCGCCGGCCACGACCCGCGCGATTCGACGAGCCTGGCGCTGTCGCCGGAAGACTTCGAGGAGGGATTCGGCCGCAGCATCGCCGGCCTGCGCATCGGCGTGCCGGTGGAGTACTTTGCGGCCGGACTTGACCCGCGCGTGGAAACGGCGGTAATGGACGCGATCGCCCTGTTCGCCGACCTGGGCGCCGAGCCGGTCAGGGTGTCGCTGCCGCACACTCGCTACGCGCTCTCGACCTATTACCTGCTGGCACCGGCCGAGGCGTCTTCGAACCTGGCCCGTTTCCACGGCGTACGCTACGGCCTGCGGGTGGAGGGCGACGATGTCGACGCGATGATGTCGCGCACCCGCGGGGCCGGATTCGGGGCCGAAGTCAAGCGCCGCATCATGCTCGGCACCTATGCCCTTTCGGCCGGTTATTACGACGCCTTCTACCTGAAGGCGCAGAAGGCGCGGACCCTGATCCGGGCCGATTTCGATCAGGCTTTCGAGCAATGCGACCTGCTCCTGGCCGCCACAAGCCCTACGACCGCGTTCGAACTCGGCGAACGCTCCGACGATCCGCTTTCGATGTACCTTTCCGACGTTTTGACCATTCCGGCCAACATCGCCGGTCTGCCGGCGATGTCGGTTCCCTGCGGTTTCGCCGAGGGCCTGCCGGTGGGGCTGCAGCTGATCGGCGGCGAACTCCAGGAAAAGACCCTGCTGCAGGCGGCGAACGCCTTCGAGCGCGCCGCCCACGTCGCCCACCGGGCGCCGGCGCGGGCGGTCTAGGCGATGGCCATGGACTACTACACGGTTATCGGACTCGAGGTTCACGCCCAGTTGCTGACGGCCTCGAAGATGTTCTGCGGCTGCCGCGCCGACGTGGCCGACCTGGAGCCCAATACTGCAGTCTGTCCGGTCTGCCTCGGCCTACCCGGGGTGTTGCCGGTCGCCAACCGCGCCGCGGTCGAGATGACCCTGCGCACCGGCCTGGCCCTGGGCTGCCAGATCGCCGACGCGACCAAATGGGACCGCAAGAACTACTCTTACCCCGACCTGGTCAAGTGGTACCAGATCTCCCAGTACGATCTCCCGCTTTGCCTGGGCGGAGAGCTTGAAGTGGCCGACCCCGGCGGGCAGCTGCGCCGCATCGGGATCACCCGCGTGCACCTGGAAGAGGACACCGCGCGGATGATCCACGACCGCGACCCCGACGGGTTGGAGCGCTCCCTGATCGACGTGAATCGCTCCGGGATACCGCTGATGGAAATCGTCTCCGAACCGGACATGGATTCGCCCGACCTGGCCCGGTCCTACCTGCGCGAACTGCGCGACATCCTGGTCCACCTGGGAGTTTCCTCGGGGGAGATGCAGGAGGGCGCTTTCCGCTGCGACGCAAACATCTCGATCTGGCCTCAGGGACAGCCGATGGGCAACTCCAAGGTGGAGATCAAGAACATGAACTCATTCCGGGCCGTGCATCGCGCCCTGGCGTTCGAAGAGGAACGGCAGCGGCAGGTCTGGGAGGAGACCCAGGCGCCGCCGGTGCAGGAGACCCGGGGCTGGTCGGAAGCGCGCGGCCAGACCCTGTCACAGCGGATCAAGGAAGACGCGCACGACTACCGCTACTTCCCGGACCCCGACTTGCCGCCGTTGCACGTGGCCCGGGAGACGGTCCAGCGGATCCAGGCGCAGATGCCCCCGCTGCCGCGCCAGATACGAGCCGAACTTGCAACCGCCGGAATCATTGGAGCCGATGCCGACCAGCTGGTAGCGGACCGCGAATTGCTGGCCTTCTTTCAGGAGGCGCGCGAGTCCTATCCCGACGCCAGACGCCTGGCGAACCGGGTCCTGAACGAACTGGTCCAGCACCTGCGGGCTGAAGGATCAAGCCTGGCCGATGGGAGGGTGACTGCCGGTGGACTGGTGGAGTTGCTGGAACTCGAAGACGCCGGCCGGATCAGCGTCCGGATGGCGGCCGAGATCCTGAAGGAAATGGTGGTCAGCGGCCGCTCGGCGGCCGACCTGTCCAGCCAGATGGGCGAGCAGATCTCCGACGCCGACGCCCTGCGAACGATCGTGCGCGAAGTGATTGCCGCGAACCCGCAGGCGGTGGCCGATTTCGAGTCCGGCAAGAAGCAGGCGGCGGGATTCCTGGTCGGACAGGTCATGAAGGCCACTCGCGGCAAAGCCAATCCGGGCGTGGTCAACCGTGAAATCGCGGCCGAGCTCTCGCGATGACGTCGCCCGGTTCCGCCGGCGACCGACCGCGCACGGTGCGTGAGGGCCTGGAGCGTTCGGGAGCGCGACGGACCCTGCAGCGTTTGCTCGTGGCCGACATCATCGATTCGGCGCCCGACCACCTGGAAGCCCGCGAGATCTACCTCCGGGCTTCGGCCCGCGATCCCCGCATGAGTCTGAACACCGTCTACCGGACGCTCGCCCTGCTGCAGGAACTGGATCTGGTAGTCGGGCACTACTTCACCGAGGAGCACGCCCATTTCGAGGCGGCAATCGGGGCAGACCATCATCACGTGGTGTGCCGGGGATGCGGCAAGGTCTATGAATTTCGGCCCGGGATTTCGGAACGGCGGATTCGCGAGCTTTCAAGCGAATCGGGATTCTTGATCGAGCGTCAGAACATTGAATTGGTCGGACTCTGCGCAAGCTGCCAATCATCCGGAAGGTAGCCGTCAACTGCAATTGAACCGATTGCGGGGAGCGATTTCGCAAGCCCATAGGGCAGTCTCTCAGACCTGGGAGCTTCGACGGTCGCCCGCCAAAAGCCCCTGTCCTGCCAGGGCACTTGCGGATGCTGGCGGCCAACCCGATTTATCACCTTTGTCCGCGGACGTTGCAACTGATTGCCGGATTCCAATTGCAACACTTGCGATAAAGTCATCGATACAGTGTGAGTATTACAACCATTGAATCGATGGAGTCCAAGTGGCTACGGTGACCATTTCTCCTAAATTCCAGGTGGTGATCCCAAAGGACTGCCGCGACTCGCTTGGGCTCAAGCCCGGGCAGAAAGTCGAGGCGATCGCCTACGGAGGACGCATCCAATTGGTTCCGGTGGAGCCTTTGGAGGAATTAAGGGGGTTTCTTGCGGGAATCGACACACGTGTTGAGCGCGAAGATGATCGTTTGTGAACGTGGTCGATTCGAGCGGTTGGCTCGAGTACTTCGCCAACGGCCCGAATGCATCGTTTTTTGCCCCGGCGATCGAAGATGCGGACAGGCTGGTGGTCCCGGCTTTGGTTACATTTGAAGTTTTCAGGTACGTGCTTTTAAGAAGCGACGAGGACTCCGCGTTGCGGGCGTTTGCCGCAATGCGGCCGGACCGCGCCGTGGAATTGGATCAGTCGTTGGCGATTAACGCCGCGCGAATTTCGGCGGCCGAGAAGCTACCGTTGGCCGACAGCATAATCCTGGCCACGGCACAGCGCTTAGGCGCACAGCTTTGGACACAGGATTCAGATTTAAAGGGATTTGAAAACGTGCAATTCAAGCAACGGCAGAGTTAGCGCAATTGTGACTCGGTGCCGCGGAATCTTATTTGTGGTCCGTACTGAATGCAGATGCCAGCCACGGTCGCCGATTCGGACATCGGTAGTCCAATGGCGACAGTTCGCTCATTAGCCGAACCGGAGGATTTGACTTGGATAGGTTTATGAAGGCGGCTTTGAATGAGGCGCGCGCCGGCGCGGCCGAGGGCGGCATTCCGATCGGGGCGGCCCTAGTTGGAAGGGACGGCCGACTGGTCGCCACCGGGCGGAATCGGCGACTGCAGGACACCGACTGCGTGATGCACGGGGAGATCAACTGCTTCAACAACGCCGGCAAGAAAGTGCCGGACTTTCGCGGAATGATCATGTACTCGACGCTGATGCCGTGCAACATGTGCGCCGGGGCGATCGTCCAGTTCGGCGTCAAAAAAGTAGTCGTCGCCGAGTCGGAGAACTTCCGGAAACCGAATGGTCTCGACTTGATGCTCCGCCACGGCGTGGAGGTAGTCGACCTTGATCTTGCAGAAGCCAAGCAGCTCCTGGGCGACTTCATCAGGCAGAACCCGACGCACTGGGGCCGGGACATCGGCCAGGAGTAGGCGGTCCGAGCGATCGGACACGGCTTGACCGGCCCGCCCGGCTACCCGATGCCGGCAGCTACGCGGTGTGCTCGCTGGGCATGGTGGCCGAGGCCAGGAATTCGGCGCGGGTGGACGGATTGGTGCGGAACAGGCCGCGGGTTACGGTTGTGACCATCGTGCTGCCTGGATCTTTGATTCCGCGCAGGCTCATGCACATGTGAGCGCATTCGATGCGCACCGCCACACCGCGGGGCCGGAGCACCCGTTCGATCGCATCGGCAATCTGGATGGTCAGCCGCTCCTGGACCTGGGGGCGCTGCGAAAGCACCCGCACGACGCGGGCAATCTTGCTCAGACCCACGATGCGCTCGCCCGGAATGTAGGCGACACTGGCGTGCCCCACAAAGGGCATCAGGTGGTGTTCGCACATGGACTGAACGCTGATGTTGCGCACCAGCACCATCTCGTCGAACGGCTGGTCGAAGGTGGTGTTGAGCACTTCGTCGGGATCTTGGGCGATTCCGGAGAAGAGCTCGGCGTACATGCGCGCGACCCGTTCCGGCGTGCCGACCAGGCCGTCGCGGTCGGGGTCCTCGCCTATAGCAAGCAGCAACTGACGGACCGCGGACACCATGGCTTCGTGATCGGGCATTTGGGTCTCTCTGCAACTGGTCGCAACTGCGCCGACACCGAATCGGCGCGGAAGCCACCAATCCTAAATCAGCCGCCCGAACCCGGGGCCTGGCGTCGGATCGTCACGGTGGCTCCGCCTAGCACTCCGGCGATCGGCGCCGAGGGCTTGGTGATCGCCGTCTCCACGCTGTGGATTTGAGGCGAAAGCGCAAGGACCGCCTGGCAGATCCGCTCCCCGAGGTGTTCGAGCAGGTTCACCGATTCGCTTTCCATAATCTCGCGCACCGCCCGGTAGATGGGGCCGTAGTCGACCGCATCGGCCAGGTCGTCCGAGCGGCCGGCCGCGGAAAAATCCCCTTCCACGGTCAGGTCCACCAGGAACCGCTGTCCAAGCGACTTTTCTTCGGGATGGGCTCCGTGATAGGCGTGGAAGACCATTTTTGCGAGGTGGACCGAATCCATACCCTTCCGCCCCTAGACGCGTCGCCAGCTGCTGCCCGCGGGCGAGTCTTCGATGGCATAGCCGAGATCGCCGAGCGCGGTTCGGATCTGGTCGGCCACGGCGTAGTTCTTCTCGGTCCGCATGCGCGTTCTTAGCTCCAGCAGCAGGTCCAGCAGCGGGCCGGCATCGCCGTCTTCCTGGGCTTCCGGCTCAAGGTCGACGCCCAGTACCCCGACCAGCTCGCGGTAGACCGCAAGGACCTTCGCCAGGCCGCCGGCCGAAATGCTCCCGGCATGGCGGTTGATCTCGCGGGCCAGGCCGAACACCGCCGCCACCGCCTGGGTGGTGTTGAGGTCATCGTTCATGGCGGCCGTGAACTCGGTTCTGGCCTGATTGGCCGCATCGGCCATTTCGGCATCGGAGTCCCCTGAATCGGCCGGCTCGATGCGCAGGGGACCGCGCAGCCGCGCCAGGGCGGCCTCGGCCTGGGGAAGCGAATCGTCCCCGAAATCGACCAGCGAGCGGTAGTGGGTGGAGACCAGGTAATAGCGCAGCACCGCCGGTTCGTAGGCGTCCAGCAGGGATTCCAGAGTCAGGAAATTGCCGAGCGAGTGCCCCATCTTTTCGCCGCCGATGCGCAGGATTCCGACATGGAACCAGCAGCGCGCGAACCGCTCCACCCCGAATCCGGCCTCGGCCTGGGCGCACTCGTTCTCATGGTGGGGGAAGATCAGGTCCGATCCGCCGGCGTGAATCTCAATCTCCGGACCCAGGTGGGCGCGGATCATCGAGGAACATTCGATGTGCCAGCCCGGCCGTCCCTGTCCCCAGGGGCTCTCCCAGAAGATCTCGCCGGGTTTGTGGCGCTTCCAGAGCGCAAAGTCGCGCGGATCGCGCTTTTCCTCGTCAACCGCCACCCGCGCCCCGGCCAGCTGCTCCTCGCCGCGCCGCCCCGAAAGGTATCCGTATCCGGGCCACGTCGAGACCTGGAAATAGACGCCGTTGGATGTGACGTAGGCGTGGCCGCGCTCGATCAGTTCGCCGATCGCGGCGATGATCTCCTCCATGTTGTCGGTCACCCGCGGATACAGGTGAGCGCGTTGTACCCCGAGGCGATCCATCACCGTGAAATAGGCATCCGAGTTGGTTTGGGCCAGTTCCAGGGGGTCGCGGCCCTGGGCCTGGGCGCGTTCGATGATCTTGTCATCGACGTCGGTGAAATTCTGGACGTGCCTGACTTCGTGCCCAGTGTGCTCGAGCCAGCGCCTTAGGACGTCGACCATCACGAAGACGCGCGCATGCCCGATGTGTGGTTTGTCCTTGGGAGTCATCCCGCACGCATAAAGCGTGACCGGGCCGTCGCTGTCGGCCACGGCGGTCAGGTCGCGGGTGGCCGTGTCGCGGATGCTAAGTCCCAGTTCGGTATTTCCTGGTTGGCGAATGGTGTCGGTTCAAGTCGATCGGGTGCATTTTGCCCCGGTTGCCCGGCAAATTGTATTGGCGGCCCAGGCCTATGGCGATCGGTTCAGCGGCCCATCTTGGCCAGCAGCACGACGCAGTCGGCGGCCACCGCCGCGGACTCGCCGACGGGCCCCAGGCCCTCGGCCGTCTTGGCCTTGACGTTGATCCGGTAGGGCGTCACATTGGTAATCCCGCCCAGCCGGGCCGCAAATAGGGCAGCGTAGGGCGCCAGACGCGGGCGCTCCAGGTGAATGGTCATGTCGATGTTTTCGATTCGCCAGCCGAGGGACCGGACCCGGTTGTGGACTTCCCAGAGCAGGTCGGCCGAATTCGCCTCGGCATGGGCGGGATCGGTGTCCGGGAACATCCGGCCGATGTCGCCCAGCTGGGCGGCCCCCAGCAGCGCGTCGACCAGCGCATGGATCCCCACGTCGGCGTCGGAGTGACCGACCGCCTTAAACGGGGCGTCGACATCGATCCCGCACAGGCGCAGCGGCCCGCCAGCCTCCAGGCGGTGCAGGTCATGGCCTTGGCCGATGCGTTTCTGGGTCATCTTCTGCTCCGGTCTCAGGACTCAGTTTTCAATTTCGGCCAGGATTGCCCGCGCCAGGGCCAGATCTCCGGGCCCGGTAATTTTCAGGTTATTGCGATCGCCGGCAAATGTCCCGACCGGCTGGCCGACCGCGCGCAGCAAAGAGGCCTCGTCGGTGAATTGCGCCAATCCGGTCGCAAATCGCCGGTGCGCCTCCAGGAGCACCCGGCGGCGCGCAATCTGCGGGGTCTGGGCCAGGTAGGCGTTGCTGCGCGCCGGGGTTTGTTCGATCAGGCCCTGCTCGTCCACGATCTGCACGGTGTCCTGGGCCGGCACGGCCGCGATCGCGGCTCCGACGGCGCGCGCGGCAGCCAGTCCGGCGTCGATCATCGCCCGGCTGATGAACGGACGCGCCCCGTCGTGAACCAGCGCCCACCGCCAGTCACCGCCGGCCGCTTCCAGCCCGGCGAGGGTGGATTCGGACCGCACCCGGCCGCCCCGGCAGGGATCCAAGAGCTTCTCATCATCAAACTCGGCGACCAATTGGCCCAGCCAGGCCAGATTCGATTCCGAGCCCACCAGCTGCACCGCCCCGACCGCGGGGCTTGCCAGCAGGGTCCCGAGCGCCCACGTCAGCAACGGGCGCCCACCCAGGGGAGACTGCAGCTTGTCGGTCCCGAAACGCCGTGCGGACCCGGCCGCCAGCAGGACCGCCACGCAATCGGGAGTCGGTGATCCGCGGCTCATTTCTTCAGCGACGCGGTTTCCGCGTGAGCGGGCCCAATCAGCGCCGCCGGGGCGTCAGACTTCGAGCGGTGCCAGGACCTGCGTGGCCAGCTCGTCGCCGTCGCGTTCGACCATTACTTTGGCCCCGCTGGGCAGTTCGCCCGACAGCAGGGTCTCGGCCAGGGGATCCTCGAGCAGCTGCTGGATTACCCGGCGCAGCGGGCGGGCCCCGAAATCCGGGTCGTAGCCGCGCTCGGCCAACAGGCCCAGCGCGTCCGGAGATAGCTGGATTTCGATTTCGTGCTCGCGGAGTCGCGCGCGCAGGTTTTCCAGCTCCAGGTCCACAATCTGGTCAATATCGGCCCTGCCCAGCGAACGGAAGACCACCGAGGCATCAATCCGGTTGAGGAACTCGGGCCGGAACGCCTTCTTGAGTTCGGTGGTGACCTTCGATTTCATTTCGCGGTAGAAGCCCTCGTCGTTCTCCTCGGGATCGGCTCCGGAGAATCCGAGCCCGCCGACCCGTTTGATCTGCTTGGCGCCGATGTTGGAGGTCATGATCAGGACCGTGTTGCGGAAATCGACGGTGCGGCCCTTGGAGTCGGTCAGGCGTCCGTCCTCCATCATCTGCAGGAGCACGTTGAAGACGTCGGGGTGGGCCTTTTCGATCTCGTCCAGCAGGATGACCGAGTAGGGGCGCCGCCGCGCCGCCTCGGTCAGCTGACCGGCATCGTCGTATCCGATGTATCCGGGCGGTGCGCCGACCAGACGCGAGACCGAGTGCCGTTCCATGTACTCGGACATGTCGATCCGGATTAGCGCGTCCTGGCTGCCGAACAGGAATTCGGCCAGCGCGCGGGCCAGCAGGGTCTTGCCGACCCCGGTCGGGCCCATGAAAATGAAGCTGCCGATCGGGCGCTTGGGGTCTTTCAGCCCGGCCCGGGCGCGGCGTACCGCCTTGGCCAGGGTGGCGATCGCCTCGTCCTGGGAGATCACCGTCCGGTGGAGTTCATCCTCCATGTGCAGGAGGCGCTTGGACTCTTCCTCGGCGATGCGGTGCACCGGGATTCCGGTCCAGACTGAAACCACCTGGGCGACGTCCTCTTCCTGCACCTTGGGCGCTTGTCGGGCCCGGTTCTCGAGCCAGTCGGTCTCCATCGCCTCGGCCTTGGCGCGGAGCTCGCGTTCCTGTTCGCGCAGGGTGTCGGCGTGTTCGAATTCCGATCGCGATATCGCGGCGTCCTTGTGCCGGACCAGTTCCTCGATCTTCTGCTGGAGTTCGCGCAGCGCCGAGGAGGTCGAGCCGGCCCGGATGTTCACCCGCGCGGCGGCCTCGTCGATGACGTCGATTGCCTTGTCGGGCAGGAACCGGTCGGTCACATAGCGGCCCGCCATCTCGGCCGCCGACACGACCGCCGCGTCGGTGATCTCGACGCCGTGGTGCTCCTCGTACCGGGAGCGGACGCCCAGCAGGATTTCGGTGGTTTCCTCGATGGTGGACTCGCGCACCCGCACCTGCTGGAAGCGGCGTTCCAGGGCCGCGTCGCGCTCGACGTATTTGCGGTACTCGTCGGCGGTGGTGGCGCCGATGCATTGGAGCTCGCCGCGCGCCAGGGCCGGCTTGAGAATGTTGGCCGCATCAATGGCGCCCTCGGCGGCTCCGGCCCCGACCAGGGTGTGCAGCTCGTCGATGAACACCACGCAGTCCTTGGAGCTGCGGATTTCCTCGATGACTTTCTTGAGGCGCTCCTCGAATTCCCCGCGGTACTTGGTGCCGGCGACCAGCAGTCCGATGTCCAGGGTCAAAAGGCGCCGGTCACGCAGGCTCTCGGGGATGTCGCCGGCCACGATCTTCTGGGCAAGCCCCTCAACGATTGCGGTCTTGCCGACTCCCGGATCGCCGACCAGGGCGGGATTGTTCTTGGTGCGCCGTGAGAGGATGTGGATCACGCGGTCGATCTCGTCGGCGCGCCCGATCACCGGGTCGAGTTCATCACGCCGCGCGGCGGCGGTCAGGTCGATCCCCAGCGAGTCCAGCACCGGCGTCGAGGACGATTTGCGGCGCTGGCTGCGGCCGGGCCGCTTGGTTTCGCCGGTCCCCTGCGATACGACCCGCACGACCTGGGCGCGGACCTTTTCCAGGTTCACCCCCAGGCTCTCCAGCACCCCGGCGGCGATTCCCTCGCCCTCGCGGACCAGTCCCAGCAGAAGGTGCTCGGTGCCGATGTAGTTGTGGCCCAGGCGGCGCGCTTCCTCGACCGCCAGCTCGATCACGCGCTTGGCGCGCGGGGTCAGGTTTATGTCCTGAACGACGACCTTTTCGCCACGGCCGATGATGAACTCGACCGCCGAGCGGACCTTGTTAAGTTCGACGCCGAGGTTGCCGAGCGCCTTGGCGGCAATCCCATCGCCCTCACGCAACAGCCCCAGCAGAAGGTGCTCGGTGCCGATGTAGGTGTGATTGAACCGCGTAGCTTCGTCCTGGGCATAGACCAAGACCTTCTTGGCGCGTTCAGTGAACTTGTCGAGTCGCTCGTTCACGTACCAACCCCCAGCTAGATCCGGCTACTCAATTGTTACCAATAACGGGTGGACTCGGGCGATTGAATCGCCCCTGTGGCGACGACCGGTCCGAGTTCTTCGGGTTGTGCGGAGGATTTTTGAGGACGGTTTATTCAGGGCCGGAGTACTCGGCCGTGCCCACGATCGTTCCGCCTTCGCTGTCGGACGCCTGCAGGTGCGCCAACTCGCGCGTGAGCGCGGCGTCGGACGGCAGCAGCCGGATCCGGCGCCGGCGGGTTTCGATATTGAGGATCTTGAATTTGCGAACGTCGCCCTCGCGGAATCCGACCATGGCCCCGTCCTCGACGTCGGCCACGTGGGCCAGGCCCTCGATCCCGTCCTCCAGGCGTACGAAGACCCCGAAAGTGGCCAGATTGGTGACGGTCCCATCGACGACTTGCTCGACCGCGTAGCGCGATTCGATGTCCCGCCAGGGGTCGGGCTTGGTGCGCCGCACGCTAAGGGCGATTTTCTTGTCCACCCGGTCCAGGGCCAGGATGTACACGTCTATTTCATCGCCGGGCTTGAGAACCTCGGCCGGATCACTGACCCGGCTCCAGGCAAGCTCGGAAATGTGGGCCAGTCCGTCGGCCCCGCCCAGGTCGATGAAGGCGCCGAAGGTGGCCAGGTTGGAAACCCGGCCGCGAACCACCTGGCCGACCTTGAAGCGCCCCAGCAGCGCATCGCGCCGCTTGGCGCGCGCCTCGCGCTCGGCGGCCCGTTCGGAGAGGATCAGGCGGTTGCGTCGCTTGTCCATCTCGATGATCTTGACCCGAATGGTCTTGCCCACCAGGGCCGAGAGCATCTCGGCCAGTTCCTCGCGCTGATCGCGCGGGATCGAGGGCCCGAGCGAGGTCAGCTGCGACATTGGCACGAATCCGCGGGGGCCTACGTCAACCAGCACCCCGCCCTTGTTGAATTCGGTGATTCGGGTCTCAACGACCGTGCCCTCCTGGTAGATGCGCTCGGTCTCCAGCCAGAGCTTCTCCTGGAATGCCCGGCGGATGGAGAGCATCGCGGCCGCGTCGCCCTCGGGCTGGAGCACGAAGACATCAATCTCGTCGCCGATTTCCAGATCGAGGCGGTCGTCCATGTAGTGCGGGTCAAAGAGTTCACGGCCAACCACGACGCCCTCGGACTTGAGGCCGACGTCGACCATCACTTCCTCGCCCGAGATCCGCATCACCCGCCCGGTGACCAGTTCGCCGCGGGTTAGGAGCCTTACTTCGTGCTCACCGTGGTCGAGCAGATCACCCATGCCCGTAAGTTCGTCGTAATCGGTTTCCGGCGCAAATTCGCGTATCTGACGCCTAATCGCCGTTGGCGTGGGCAAGTTCTGTTCGTCCTGTGCTGGAGTTTGGCCCGCTGGCAGGAGGCGGTCGATCGGCGGACGTGGCGGACCGGCGCACTCTTGAGGGCGTACAAGGTCGGATTATAGGTCGTAAAGCAGCAGGTTAAGGGCGCCGATAACGCTGTCGACGGCCGAATTTACGCGGCGCGATCATCATGGTTTGGCCGCTTAGCTGATGGTTCTGCCGGCCGTTGATAGCCCCGTGATTTTCGGCAAATCTTGTTTGGAAAACGCGGACTTCGCACACTTTCAACGCGATCGAATGATCAATCGATATCTGGATCGGGAATGGGTCTGCCGGGATTTGCCCTGCTGGCACCTGGCCGCCGCAATGGCCTGTCTTGGCCGCTCCTTGGATCGAATCCTGCTGGCGGGCAGGTCAGCCTATCCGTGGGCGAGGCGGGGTAGTGAAGATCATTCCCTCCGAAACCGTATCGCACACCACCCAGAGCCGGATTTAACGCTGCCCGGCAGTTTTACCGGCAGGTTTCTCCAACTCAGGGGACTCCAATGCGAAATCGAGCCCCAGTCCGGTTCAAGTGAGGCAATCCGGCCGCAGTTAAACGGACACAACTCACGACCCAAATGCTCAATTGTGGGCGGATATATAAACTCCAGTAAGACGCAGTAAGAAATCCGCTTGCCTATGCCCCGCAACACGAAGACCATCACCATCTCGCTGCCGCCAGATTTGTCGCGACGCATTGACAGCGCTGTATCGCAAGTTGAATCGTCTAGGAGCGAATTTGTACGCGATGCATTGATTCGCCACCTTGACTATTGCGAGTGGAAGGACCTCCTGCAATACGGCGAGCAGACAGCCCGTTCGCAGGGGATCAGCGCAGACGAAGTAAACAGGCTGATTGCAGAGTACCGGATGGAAATTGACCAGCCGACCTAATGCGGGCGGTCTTGGACTCGAACATATTCGTATCGGGACTCAATTTCCCGGGCAATGAGCAGCTTGTTTTGAATGCCGCGCGAAGCGGGCGATTTGAACTCGTTGTTTCGCCTTTCATACTCCGGGAAGTCGACGGCGTCCTTGCCCGAAAATTCAAGTGGAGCGGTGATCGTCGTCTCCAGGCAATGGGCCTAATCGCTCGCATCGCCGTAGTAGTAAATCCGCCCAGCCTCGTGGATGCATTTGCTGACGATCATCCAGACAACCGCGTTTTGGACTGCGCCGCAAGTGGCGAGGCGGATTATCTGGTTACCGGTGACCAGCGGCACTTACTGCCACTCGGCAGCTTCCGAGGAGTGCGAATTGTCAGGGCCCCGAATTTCCTGAACGTCTTGGATCGCCGGTCTTCCTGAGCCTCGCACTCCAACCGACTTATTGACCGGGTGCACGTATGTGCGTGGCAATTTCCCTCGGCCGGCGTTTCCGCTTGGATATTTCCGTGCCAGGCCCCTTGGCGTCGACCTGAAACTCGGGGCCGCTCCGCAATCAATCCTGGGCGCCGGCATTGGGAGAGGAATGGGCCCCAGCACCTCTGCAGCAAAAGCGGTCAAACATTGCGGATGCGCTCGTCGACCGCGGTGCGGATTATTTCCGGCAGGGCGGCCACGTTCTCAACCACCGCGCCGGAGCAGGAGGCCAAGGGCTTGCCGTCGTGCGTGGGCTGATAGGCCAACTGGAACTCGGACTTGACCACGCCCACTCCGAACGCGAGCACCTTGTAGCGCTGGTCCGGCAGTGCGGCCTGGTTGCGGCGGTGCATGTCGATCAGCGCCCGGCGCAGCAGCGCCGGATCCGAGGAGATGCCGTCGGTGACGACGAAAACGCTCTTCAGGCCCTTCTGTTCCCGCGTTCTTTCCAGCGCGACCGCCAGGGCTCCGGCGTCGTCGGTGTCCTTGTGGTCCAGGTCATAGAGTCGCTTGAAGATATAGGCGTGGTCGCGGGGCTCGTAGGGGGCGGCGCGGCCCGGTAGCTGGCGCGGCCAGACGCACTCTTCGAACGTCCACAGGGGAGTTACCTGCGAGGAGAAAGCGATCACCTCGAAGGGGATCCGCAGGCGCTCGTGGATCTCGATGAACAGGATCGCCGAGTCGGCCAACCGGTCGAACTTGCGGGTGGGATAGCCCTTCTGGACCATCGATCCCGAGATGTCCAACAGGATCGAACTGGCAAAGTCCCGCTGGCGGTCCTGGCGCGGTACCCGCAGGCCCTTGAGGAACGCGTTCAACGGGTCGGTGAGCACCCGCTCGGGCCGCTGCAGGTCTATGTTGCCGGTCTCGCCCGAACGCCGCTTGCGCGGGCGGCGGTGCGCCTCGGACTCGCCTTGCCGGCGCCGGTCCATGATCTGGGCCAGGCCCGGGTGGCGCCCGTCGCCCTCGACGGTGGCCTTGATCCCCTTCTCCAGACGCTCGACCGCGGCCAGGTAGTCGAAGTTCTCGTAATCGACCCGTTCGTCGGCCTCGCCGCGGCGGATCGCCTCGACCAGTTCGGCCGCCCAGCGCGGGCTCTGGTGTGAATTGCGTTCGCGGTCGAGCAGACGGCGGGCCCCGCGCACCCGCAGCGAGGCGATCTTGCGCTGCTCCAGCCGTCTGCGCGCCCGCTGCACCGCTTCCGAGCTTCCCGAACCACTGCGCAGCTGCAGCGCCTCCTCGCCGATCTCGCCCTCGGCGGTCTCGGCGTTGGCGCGCGCCGCGGTTGCGTCCTCATCGCTGGCGGGGGTGTTGGGCTGCCCCCCGTCCTCGCCGGCCGGCCGATCGGTCTGCTGCGACATCGCCTGCCATTCGCCGATCAGTTCGGAGTAGATCCGGGCGGTCTTGCCGGCGAGCCGCCGCAGCATCGTTTCGACGTCGGCCGACTCGATGGCGCGCTCCACGTCGCGGTCGGTCTGGTCCAGCGCGTCCTGGATCAAATCCGGGGTGAACGGAATCTCGCAATTCCCCGGCCAGCGCCGGTTCACCGCCCTGGTGGTGAGGGCGTCGAGGAACAGGTGGTGCGGCGGGCGCAGGAAACCGGAACTGTCCGGCGGGGCGCCGACGTCGGACCGTGGCTCCAGGTCGGGCAGTACCCGATAAAGCTCGCTGAAGTACGGGCCCGCGCCGGGCCGCTGATCCAGGTAGAGGCGATTCACCCGTAGATCGTTGACGGTCAGGGCCAGGAGCCGCATCGAGTCGGCCGGATAGCCGTGCCGACGCTGCTGGCGCAGCCAGTATTCGATGCGGCTGCGCCCCCTGCGGCCGGTGAAGAACGCCTCGGCCACCTGGTGGCACATCCCCCCGACCAGCCGCTTGTCGGACCAGGTCCGGGTCAGGGCTTCGGGGTAGGTGATCAGACGTTCCTCGGGCAGGTAACCCCACCACGGTCCGGGCAGGACCGCGAGTTCTTGATCGCCCAGGATCAGGCGGGTGGCCAGTTCGAGCTCCCCGGGCAGGATCCCGCCGATTTTGACCGTTCTGCCGCCGGTGACGGCCGCTAGCTGCTCAGGCGATTCCATAGTTGGCCAGGACCGGTTCCAGGACCCGTTCGATCTCCTCGCTGGCCCCCTCGATCACGCCCCGCCGGTACCAGGCGACCAGCTCGGCGCGGTTCTTGGAGCCGCGGGCCAGCATCACCAGCTCGGCGGTGGTAAGGGCGGTGCGCTCGGCGACGGCCGAGGCCAGATCGGGTGGAATGTTGCCAAAGCCCTCGCCGGCCTGCTCATCCAGTTCGCCGGCCAGCAGCCGGCGCGAAGTGCTGGCCAATTGACAGAGCGATTCGAGGAGCGTCGGATCGGCGCCGGGGGCGGCGACGGCGGCCAGGACGGCGCTCTCTTCCTCCGGGGGCGGATAGTCCATCGTGACGACGGCCCCGAACCGGTTCTCCACGCCCTCGTTCAAGGGCTTGACCCCGGGTCCGTCGGGCGCTGCGGTCGCCACCAGGCGGAACTGGGGGTGGGCACGGAACTGGGAGCCGTCCGGCAGCGTCACCAGACCGGCCTTGTCGAAAAGGCCGTTGATGATCGAGTGCACGTCCGGGTAGGCCAGGTTGTATTCGTTGATGATGACGAAATAACCGGCCTGGACCGCCTCCATGAACGCCTGCACGTTCCAGCGGGTGCGCCCGGCGCGCATCTGGCGCACCGCGGTCAGGTCGCTCTTGTCGGTCTCGCCGGTGAAGGAAAACTCGACCACCGGCAACTGCCACTGTGCGGCCAGGGTCCGCGCCAGGGCCGATTTACCGCACCCCGAAGGGCCGCGCAGCAGGACCGGCCAGCCCAGCAGGACCGCGCTCTGGGCCAGCTGCAGGGCGCTGTGCGTGGTGGCCGTCAGGCAGGGCAGGATACGGTCCCGCTCGGGGGGATTGCCCAGCGGCTGGGGCAGATTGATGTCGAGCTGGCGGCGCAGCTGCGATCTGACCGTGGCAAGTTCGTTGCGGTCTGAGATCGGCCGCCCGCGGCTGTCGAAGGCGGCAAGCTTGGGTGCCGCCGCCTCGCGCGGGGAAACCGCGACCTTGATGCCGCCGCTAAGTTCGATCGCCGCCCCGTCAACCGAACCGTCCACCGCAATCTGCTCATCTTCCAGCGGGTGGTCGAGCTCGGGGACGGGCACCGCGGTGCCCGGTTCGGGACCCTGGCGTGAAAGAAGGGCGCCGGCAAGACGCCGCGGAGGGCCATCGGCGGCGCGCAGGCCGCCCAGCATCTTGGCGGCGGTGCGAACAACCTCGCCAAATATGTCGCTGGGGGCGATGGTCAGGACCGCGCGGGCGCCGATGTCGGTCATCGGCAGCCCGGTCAGGTATCCGGTCGCCAGCCAGTGGAGCAAGGCCCGGGTGGAGATGCGGTCCCGCATCCGGGCGCCGAAATCCTGGTGGTTGCGGAGCCGGTCAGCGACCGCCACCAGCCGCTCGGCGACTCCAGGATCGGCTTCGATCCCGGCCGCCTCCAGCAGTCTGATGCGCCGAAATTCGGCCAGGAGCGATTCGGTTTCCTGCTCGGGCGGGAGAAATCCCATGGTGATGTCGCCCAGACCGACTCCGAATCGCCGCCGCAGCGGCTTGCCCATTTCCGAGGTTCCGATGTAGTCGGGATTCGCGGTGGCGATGATCCCGAAGTCCTCGTGCAAGGCGATTTCGACGTTGCCCATGCGGGTCGATGAGAGCAGCAGGCGCCCGGTGTCGACCGCCGAGGTTATGGCGCTCATCAGATCGGCCGGCAGCATGTTCAGCTCGTTGATCAGCAGTTTTTTGCCGTAGAGCATCGCCTCCGCGGCCGGTCCGAGCATCACCTGGGTGGTCTGCGTCCCGGCCGCGTCGGTGATCACTTCGGTGCGGTGGAAGAAATCGGTCAACGTGGAGTCGCCGGAGAAGTTCAGCTCGGTGACCGGCAAGTTGGCGGCGAAGCAGTAGGTCTTGGCCAGGGTGGTCTTGCCGCAGCCGGTGGGCCCCGATATCAGCATCATCGAACCCAACCGCGGGTTGGAGTCGATTTCGGCGATGCGTTCCAGCAAGTCGGCCATGTCGGCGGTCAGGTGGGCGAAGATCTCGTGGCGGCGCGGGACCGACTGCGAGAAATCGTCGGCTTCGGCGGGCCGGAAATGAGAGGCGTCTTCGGGCAGGGCCTGGCGGACGCGCTCCCTGAGTCGCGGGAAGCGTCGGCCCTTCACCTCGAACCAGTCGTGGCCGATCTCGACCTCGGGCCCGAGCTGTATGGACTCGCCGGGGGCGATCTTCCGATCGGGCGCCTCTTCATAGTCGCGCCCGTCGTGGTGGGCCGGGCCGCCGATCTCGGGGATTAGTCGTCGAATCAGGTCAAGCAAAGGGGATTGGCACCGGCAATGGGCTTGCGTCGTCTGTTTAGGTTAGTGAAGATCGGCGGTTCGCTGCGGCGCCGATTCACAGGAATCGGCTGCAGTTCGAAAGCTGTTCCATGCCTTCGACAGGGGCTTGATCGAAAGTGTACAATGATTGTTAAGCTGATCATTTGAATGATTACAGCTTGATGAAACTCGAACGATGCTCAGGGTAGGTGTCGATGGCAAGGTCGTTGACTGCAAAACAGCGGCGGGTGCTAGACGTAATCAGGGCCTTCCAAGTGGAGAACGGCTACAGCCCGAGCGTTCGCCAGATCGGCGAGCAATTGGGGCTTTCCGCCGCCTCGGTGCAGGCGCATCTGGTGGCGCTGGACCGCAAGAACTACATCCGGCGTACCGGCGAGGCCCACGGGATAACCGCCAATTACGATCCCGAATCAGACGAGTGCCTGCAGGTCCGGGCAGCCCAGATCATCGGCGCGATCGCCGCCGGATCGCCAATCGAGGCCATCACCGACCACCAGGGTTACGTGCCGCTTCCGGAGACGGTCTCGCCCGACGATCCGCGCGACTATTACGCGCTGGAGGTTCGCGGGGACTCCATGATCGACGATCACATCCTGGACGGGGACCGCGTGCTGGTGCGGCGCCAGAACACCGCCGACGACGGCGATGTGGTGGTGGCCATCCTGGGTGACGAGGAAGCGACGCTGAAACGCTTTTACCGCAACGGGCGCTTTCGGTACCTGCTCAAGCCGGCAAATTCCGAACACGATCCGATTGATACGAACCGGCTTGAAATCCGTGGGGTGGTGGTCGGGGTATACCGCGATCATCTGAAGTGATCCTGCGGCAGGTGCCAGACTAATCTGGCGCCCTACCTACCGAGGCGAATTCAATTGAGCAATAGCGGCGAGTTGCCCATTCACCATCGCTGGGCTCCGCTCGAGGACTACCGTCCTGGCGAGGAGTTGGCGATTGAGGACTTGCGAGCCCTCGGCTTGGTCTGGCAGGAGCAGCGAGAGCAACTGGCAAATCTGGACC
>CAYXKQ010000005.1:0-296 GCA_964465715.1 uncultured Chloroflexota bacterium | reverse complement strand
TTTTTCCAGGCGATTTGCTGGCTGCCGACGGGGCGCTGCGACTGGACCCATCGTGGCATGGGCAGCGGGAGCGATTGGCCGAATTAGACCAAATTCACGAGTTTCGAAGAAAGGCTGCGGCAAATTCGCCAATCGGCGGTTTCGCACCTGTACGGATATCGCCATCTGGCGCCTTTTCGGCCAATGCCCCGGCCCGTGTGCGTACCTACCAGCAGAGAACCGGGTGTTTACAGCGAAGGCGTCTCGGAAGTTTGGGGCATTTAGGCATGGTTGCCGAATACTCGGATTGGATAAAT
>CAYXKQ010000004.1:17683-21215 GCA_964465715.1 uncultured Chloroflexota bacterium | reverse complement strand
GCGGTCGGACCCGAACGGGTGGTTTTCGGCTCCAACGCCCCGACCGCGCACCCCGATCTGGCGGTCGAGTCGATCGCCCGCCTGGATCTACCCGACGATCAGTTCGACCTGATCATGGGCGGGAACCTGGCCCGCATTTACAAGCTCTGAATGGCCCAAACCGGGCGTCCTATGGTTGAATTCGTGAGCCGCTTATCTTGCTAGCGCGGTAGGGAAGAAAAGCTGATGTTTAACGCGATCGACAGTTCCGAAGCCAAGCCAGTGGATTCACCGTTTCCCGGTGTCGAATTGAAGATCATGGTCCATGGCGAACGCATGATGCTCAATCAGGTTCACGTCGAAGCCGGCGGCTGCGTGACCATGCACAACCACCCCAACGAGCAAATCGGTTACTGCGTCAGCGGAGCAATCGAACTCGAAGTTGAAGGCGAGAAAAAAGTCTGCCGGGCCGGGTCGGCCTGGATCATTCCGGGCGGAGCCAATCACGAAGCCACCGCCATCGAGCCATCAGTACTGGTCGAGGCGTTCTCGCCGATCAGGTCCGACCTGCTCCAGGACTAGACCCGAGCGCGCGGGGCCTGGCGACTTTGGGCCCGGTCGCCTCACGTCACCGTTTGGCCAGGCGCGGCCGTTGCTCGAACCAACCCCGGGCACGCACGGTAAGTCCGGCCCGGGCGATCGAGAACCCGTCCTGGCGCACGCCGTGCGGGGCCCGCTCGAAGAATCCGCCTGCTTCGAGCCCAGATAGGCGGGCGCGGGTCGTGGCCAACTGCCAACCCGGTTCGATCGGTACGTGGGGTTGGCTTAGCTCGGCCAAACCGGTCGAATCCTCGATTTGCAGCCTGAAGACATATCCCTGCGGGACCGATGCGCCGGCGCCGAACGCCCGTTCGCATAGTCGCTGCAAAAGTTCGGCCAGTTCGGGCTCGAGCCGTTCAGGCATGGACGGTCGGAACGGGGTAACGGCTCTCGGCCGCCATCAACGCGCCGGCCAGGCGATCGGACAGTTCGGCGCGTACGCCGGCAGAATCCGGATCGTGGTAGCGGTTCTCGCGCTCCAGCGGGTCGGCGGACAACGAATAGAGCTCGGATACCGGCCCGCCTTCGTAGCGAGTCAGCTTCCAATCATTGGTCACCAGCGTGCGCGAACGAAACTCGCTGTAACGTCCTTCGAATTCGATCAGCGCCTGGTCGCGCCCGGGGCCGCCATGCAGCCAATCCGTGCGCGGGGCTCCCACCATCTGCGGCGGTGGCGAGATGCCGGCCAGATCAAGAAAAGTCGGCGCCAGATCGATCTGGCTGCCCAACCCATTGAGGGTGATGCCGGCCGGTGCGCCCGGAATTCGCGCGACGAACGGGACTCGCTGCAACCCTTCGTAGGCGAACGGGCCCTTGTACAGCAGGCCGTGGTCGCCCAGAAGTTCGCCGTGGTCGGAGGTGAAGATGACCGCGGTCTCGTCGGCTATGTCCAGTTCGTTGAGGGCGTCGAGCATGCGGCCGACGGCGTGATCGATCTGGCGGCACATGCCGTAGTAGAAGGCCAGTGTCTGGCGCCAGGCTGGCTCCGGAATCCCCGGCAGGTCCTCCCAGCCGGCCCCGCTGCCCTCCATATCGGTGGCGAACCTGCCGGCCGCGTAGTCGCGGACGTGGTCGGGTTTCCCGTCAAGATCGTCGCCGAACGTGGGCGGCAATTCCATCTGGTCGGGATCAAAAAGTTCGGAGTAGGGTTTTGAGGGCGCGAACGGATGGTGGGGGTCCGGAATCGAGGCCCAGAGAAAGAACGGTTGTCCGCGTTTTTCCCTCATGTAGGTGATCGTCCGGTCGGCGATCCAGGTCGTGGGGTGCTGCGACTCGGGCAGAGCCGATTTCCAGCCCCCGCTCCAGAGCGGGGTTTCCACCGCGTGCTCAATCTTGCTGGGATCCGGCTCGGAGATGCCGGCGACCGGGTCGCGCCGGATGTGCCCCTGGGCGATGTAGTTGTGCCGAAGGGTGAGTTCAACGTGGTCGAACCCGTAGTATGGGCCGTTCCAGTTCGGAGCCACCGCCCCGTCGACCCAGGCCTCGGGAGTCTCCAGCGATTGGCCCGGATCCACCCCCTCCTGACGCCAGTAGGTGCAAAAGTGGGCCTTGCCGATAAGCGCCGTCGCATGACCGCCCGCGGCGAGCATCTCACCGACCGTGGGCAGCGAGGGATCCAGGTTGACGCCGTTGGACCAGACCCGGTGGCCGCGCGGGCTCATGCCGGTGATCATCGTCGCCCGCGAGGGCATGCAGAGCGGCTGCACGCAGTACATGCGCGGCGACCAGCATCCCTCCCGCGCCAGCGCGTCCAAGCGCGGGGTTGCGCCCAGCCGGTTGCCGGCGACGCCGAGCGTGTCGGCGCGCATCTGGTCGGTAGTGATATACAGGACGTTCAAGCAGGTCCCCTGATCGGAAAAAGGCAAGGGCGGCGGCCATGGCCAATATAAGCCCAGCGGGCGGCAGCGCAGCCGGAGTTTATCCGCCTTATCCCACGCCCGATCAAAGCTACGTGGCGGCCCGGACCGATCTCGGTCGAATCGTGAATTCGCACGGCTGGAGGACCCTGGCTCCTTTCAGCTGGGACCAGGAGAGGCTCCGCCTTGAAACGGCGGCCGTGGTCGCCGAACGGGCGGTGGCGATCGACCTGAGCCAGTC
This sequence comes from uncultured Chloroflexota bacterium, assembly GCA_964465715.1. Classification (GTDB taxonomy): domain Bacteria; phylum Chloroflexota; class UBA11872; order UBA11872; family VXNJ01; genus VXNJ01. The sequence goes on along the minus strand of CAYXKQ010000004.1, from coordinate 18,539 downwards.
CGGTCCCCGGGTCCTGGCCGAGGCCTGGGGCGACGTGGAGCGCGACGAACTTGACGGGATCGTCAAGCGCATGCTCTGGACCGATCTCGACCTTGGCGAGTTCCACGCGCGCTGCCGGCGACAGAAACGCTACCGCGCGGTGGCCGAATCCGGCGACGGCCGGCTGCTGCGCTCGCCCACACTGTGGGAAGACCTGGTCAAGGTCCTGGCCACAACCAACATCTCCTGGAGCGGGACCAGGACGATGACCGATCGCCTGGTTGGCGCCCTGGGCGAGCCGGCGCCGCTGGGACGAACGGCGTTCCCGGGGCCGGAGGCGGTGGCCCGCGTTTCGACTGACGAACTGGCCGACATTTCGGGCTTCGGATACCGCGCCCGCAGCCTGCGCCGGATCGCCCAGCTGATTGTTGATGGCCGGCTGGACCCCGAATCCTGGGAGCGCCCGGAGCGGAGCGACCGCGTGGTGGCGAACGAGATCCTGGGGCTGCCCGGAATCGGTCCCTACGCCCAGGCCTGCATCATGGCCCTGTGCGGCCGGTTCGGCCGCCTGCCAATCGACTCGGTGTTCAGGTCCCGCCACCCTGATGCTGAGGTCGCACTTCGACACTACCGGTACTGGGGGCGTTGGAAATACCTCGCCTACTGGTTTGGACGCAAATCCTAGAAAGCGACCAGAATGGCCAAGTACCCAACCGCCATGACCACCAGCATCACCGGGACGCCAGCCCGCACGTAGTCATTGAAGCGGTAATTGCCGGGGCCCATAACCAGGAGGTTGTTGGGATGGGCGTAGGGGGTGGCATAACCTGTGGCTGCGCCCAGGGCAACCGCCATCACGAACATACGCGGATCTCCG
>CAYXKQ010000004.1:0-17647 GCA_964465715.1 uncultured Chloroflexota bacterium | reverse complement strand
TGACAAAGACGGCAAACATTGACGTCAGAATCACGATTACTGCCAGAACACCCTGCCAACCGGCCCCGCCGACCACGTCGACCATCGAACTGGCAAGGTACTCGGCGGCACCCGTCTCGGTCATCGCCTGGGCCATTGCCAGCATTCCGCCAATCAGGATGATCGCCCGCCAGGCTATGGATGTGCGGGCTTCTTCAATCGTGACTGCTCCGATCAGCACCATCGCCCCGGCTGCCGACAGGGCCACGATCGCAACCGGTGCCGCATTGGTCACCATGCCGATCACGAACAAGAGCAGGATCGCAACGGAGAACGGGGCGCGGTTCCGCCTGAAGCGCATCCCTGTTTCCTGGGTAATTACGACCAGGTCTTCGGATCGCTGGCGCAACCCGTCCACTGATGCAGCCGGGCCCTGGACGAGCAGGGTGTCCCCCTGCTGGAGTCGCAGTTCGGCCAGTCTCGTGCGCCGCGGGACACCTTCGCGCCACACGGCCAGCACGTTCAGCCCGAATCGGCCGGTGAATTCCACTTCCGGCAGCGTCTTTCTGATCAGGTCGCTGCGCGGGGCCACGACAACCTCGGCCATTCGCGCCCTGCCGGACCCCAGTTGGCCCAGGTCGGCGTCAGATCTTTCAGCGGCGCCAAGTCCGAAATCTGAAGCCATGCGGTCCAGGTCGGGAATCTGGCCGCTTACCAGCAGTCGGTCATCGGATTCCACGATCGTCTTGGCCAGTTCGCTGGTCAGAAGGGTCTGATCTCGAGCAATCGCAAATACGAAGACCCCGTAATCGCGTCCCAGGTTTGCTTCGGCGACGGTCCGGCCGACCAGGCTGGACGTGAACGGTACCGCCACCTCGAATACCCTTTCCTCCAATTGATACGGCTCGTGCTGGCGGTTGTCGGCTGGGAGCATCGAATCGATTTCAGCACCGCCGGCGTGATCGGGCAGCAGCCAGCGGCGGCCAAGCACAATCGTCGCGATTCCCGCCGCCAGGATAGAAGCACCTATTGGGGTGAAGTCGAAGAGCCGGAAAGTCTCGAATCCGCGGTCGACCATTACGCTGTTGGCCAGCAGATTCGCCGGAGTTCCAACCAGCGAGAGCATGCTGCCCATCAGCGCGCCGTAGGAAATCGGCAACAATACCCGCGATACCGGAGCGTCCATTGCCCGGGCCGCTGCAACGATTGCCGGCAACATCACCGCGGCGGCTCCGATGGCGTTCATGAATCCAGACAGTCCGCCCACGGTCAGCATGGTTAGCGCGATCAAACGCGCTTCGCCGCCACCTGCGATGCGGCGCAGCAGTTGTCCGAGCGCGTAGGCGACACCGGTGCGCGAAAGGCCTTCTGAAATCACGTACACCGAACCGATGGTGATGATCGCGCTGTTGGAAAACCCCGAAAGGGCCAGGTCGAGCGGGATCAGACCAACCAAGAAGACTACAATCAAGACGCCGATGCCGATCAGATCGACCGGTATCCGATTGGTCGCAAACAGCCCGACCGCGATCACCAGGATTGTGATGGTCAGGCCAATGTCGGGAGTCATGGGTTAGTTCTCGCGCGTCTTCCCTGCCAAGCGTCCTTCTGGACATGACTCGGACGCTCCGGTACGGGGAATGGCATCTTCGAGCAACAACTGCGGGATCCCGTCCTTTATCGGATAGCGCCGCCCGCATTCGCGACAGCGAAAAACCTCAGCCGACTCGACCAATCCGGCTCGACACGCGGGACAGGCCAGCAGATCGATCCAATTCTTGGGTTTTGAGACTGGCGGCATCGGCGAGCTGGCGCGGCCCAGGGCGGTAATTCGGTCAGGCGAGGGCATCGCCCATGCGCCCGCATTCTATGGGGTGTGCGTGGTCAACTATTTCGACCCGCACCGTCCGGTCGGGGAGTCCCGCATTAAAATTCCACAAATCAACCTGGGCGCACTTCCAAACTTGCGTCCGACCGCCGAATCCACCGCTTGATGGAAATCGCTTGGTTTGGCGCTTCGTGCTTTCGAATCAAGCACGGCGGCGCGACCATATTCATCGACCCCTACCGGCTGGGGCAACGCTACCGCAACCTCAAAATAGCTGCGCACGCCATCAGTCTGAGCGGTTCGCCGACCCTTCAAGAAGCCGAACTGCGGACCATTGAAGGACTGGATAGCGAGGGCAAGCCCGGACCCGAACCGTACCGCATCGACCGTCCCGGCGAATACGAGGTAGGCGGGATCTTCATCGACGCCTGGCAAGCGTCGCCGATCGCCCCGGACGGCGACCCGGGGACGCTGATCCTGCGACTGAGCGGCGGCGGAGCCAGCGTCGTTCACCTTGGCCAGCTCGCACAACCGCTGCAACCCGAAATCCTGACCGAAATCCGCCACTGCGGCGCCCTGATGATCCCGCCCGGCGGAAGTGCAGAGTTTTCAATCGAGCAATCGGTGCGGATGATCGCCCGCATCGCGCCGGGGTGGGTGGTGCCCATGGGGTACGCCGGCCGCAGCGAGCAAGAAAACGTCAGCGAAATCAAGAAGTTCAATTCCGCGCTGGGTCTCCCCGAACAGCCCGAGCGAAGCGACATCAGCGTGTCCGGCCCGTTTGACGGGCAGAGCGCGCCAAATCTTGCGAGTCTTCGCCCGCGGATTGCCGTCAAGCCCTCGGCGGTGGCCTAAATAGCCGTCCTCAATCAGTCCAAATATGTCATCGTCACCGGTGGCGTGATGTCCGGGCTCGGCAAGGGGGTAACTTGCGGGTCGATCGGGCGCATCCTCAAGTCCCGCGGCCTGGGTGTGATCAACATCAAGCTCGACCCCTACCTCAACGTCGACCCCGGCACGATGAATCCGGCTCAGCACGGGGAGGTTTTCGTAACCGACGATGGTGCCGAAACCGACCTGGATCTGGGTCACTACGAACGCTTCACCGACGTGAACCTGACCGCCGATTGCAACACGACCAGCGGGCAGGTTTATGCGGAGGTGATCCGGCGCGAGCGCTGGGGCGATTTCCTGGGCGGGACGATCCAGGTGATCCCGCACGTAACGGACGCGATCAAGTCGCGGGTCCTGCGCCAAGAACAGACATTTGGCGCCCAGGTCCTGGTGGTGGAAGTAGGCGGCACCATCGGCGACATGGAGGGTCTTCCGTTCGTAGAGGCGCTGCGCCAGCTCAAGCGCGACGTGGGCCAAGAGAACATCATGTACATCCACCTGACCTACGTGCCGCGGCTCGGACCGTCCGGTGAGTTCAAGACCAAGCCGACCCAGCACTCGGTGGCGACGTTGCGGTCGATCGGAATCCTGCCCGAAGTCATCGCCTGTCGCTGCGAACAGCCGCTCGGCCTCTCCACGCGCGAAAAGATCGCCCTGTTCTGCGACGTTGACGTCGACGCGGTGATATCGTTGCCGACCCTTTCGGACATATACGGCCTACCGATGCATCTGGAGGACGAAGGCCTGGGCGATTACATCTGCCGGCACCTGGGAATCGAATCCGGTCCGGTCGACCTGACCGAATGGCAGGCGATGGTCGAACGGTCGCATCAGCACCAGCGCGAACTCGAGATCGCCCTCGTCGGCAAGTACGTCGAGGCGACCGATGCGTACATGAGCGTCGTGCAGGCGTTGCACCACGCCGGCATCGCCAATTCGGCCCGGGTCACGATTCGCTGGGTGGATTCGGAAGCAATCGAGGGCGGATCGGCCGATGAGTATCTGGCCGGAGTCGACGGCGTCCTGGTTCCCGGTGGATTCGGCGTACGCGGCCTGGAAGGCAAGATCGCGGCCGCCGGCTGGGCCCGCGCAACCGGCACGCCCTATCTGGGGTTGTGCCTGGGTATGCAGATGGCGGTCGTCGAATTCGCCCGCAACGCCGCCGGCGTCGAGGGGGCGGTTTCTTACGAACAAGACGCCGAAGCCGACGAGCAGGTGATCTCGCCGATGCCACAACATCACGGCGACATAGACCTCGGTGGAACGATGCGGCTCGGAGCCCACCCCTGCACGATCGGGCGCGGCACCCGGGCGGCAGCGGCATACCAGGTCGGGCAGATTTCGGAACGGCACCGCCACCGGATGGAATTTAACAATGCCTACCGGAACCGCCTGCAACAGGCGGGCATGGTCCTATCCGGCATCAATGAGGACCGCGACCTGGTCGAAATCGTCGAATTGGCCGATCACCCGTGGTTTGTCGGTGTGCAGTTCCACCCGGAATTCAAGTCCCGGCCGAATCGTCCCCATCCGTTGTTTGTAGGATTTCTGCGCGCCTGCAGCGCCCAGTTCCCAATCACCCAGATGCAGACCGCATATCAAGAGGATCTGCAGCTGACCTGAACCGGTCGCTCCGGCGGACCGATTGTGGCGGCGACATTGCAAATGGATGGCAAATGATGGTTACCTGCGTTATCGGCACCCAGTGGGGTGACGAGGGCAAAGGCAAGATTGTCGATTTCCTGGCCGCCGATTGCGGCCTGGTAATTCGGTTCCAGGGCTCGGACAATGCGGGGCACACGGTGGTCAACGACCACGGGCGTTTCGCCCTGCATCTGATACCTTCGGGTATCTTTCACGGCCAAGTCCGCAACCTGCTGGGCCCGGGCACCGGCGTGAATCCGGATTCGTTCCTGACCGAGATCGAAGCCCTCGACGAGAGGGTGCCGCAGTTGCGGGTCCGCGAACGGATCATGATCGCCGAACGCGCCCACGTGATCATGCCTTACCACCGGATCCTGGACGGGGCCCAGGAACGCTCGCGGGGCGATCTCCTGCAGGGCACGACCGGGCGCGGCAACGGTCCGCTCTATGCCGACAAGCACGCCCGCAGCGGAATCCAAATCGCCGATCTGTTCGAGCCCCGGTACCTGCGGCGCTGGCTCGAGAACACTATCCCTGAAAAATCGGCCCAACTGTCCCGGTTGGGCGAGGAGCCCCCGGTGCTGGAGCAGATCCTGGAGCGCTGTCAGGCCTGGGCCGAGGGCCTGGCCCCATTCGTGGTGGACAGCTTCGAGGTGGTTCAGGAAGCCCTTGCCTCGGACCGTGACACACTGCTCGAGGGCCAGCTGGGAATCATGCGCGATATCAACTGGGGTCACTACCCGTACGTCACCTCGTCGTCGCCTACCGCGGGCGGGGCCAGCACCGGTGCCGGGATCCCGCCGCGGCGGATCGACGCGGTGGTCGGCGTGGCCAAGGCGTTCACCTCGTCAGTCGGCGAGGGCCCGTTCCCCACCGAGCTCTCGGGCCCGCAGGCCGAGCGGTTGCGAATCGAGGGCGACGAATTCGGGGTGGCGACCGGTCGCCCCCGCCGGGTGGGTTGGATGGACGCCGTCGCGGTCCGCTACGCGGTAGCCCTAAACGGCGTTTCCGATCTTGCCCTGACCAAGCTGGACCTGCTGGACGGAGTCGCCGAGATTCCGATCTGCCGCGCCTACGAAATCGCCGGCGAGACGGTGGAGTGGGTGCCCAACACGCACCGGCTGGCCCGCGCCCGGCCGGTTTACGACTACATGCCGGGCTGGGAACGGCCGACCGCCGGGATATCCACGTGGAAGGACCTTCCTGCCAACGCGCGCGCTTACGTCGAGCGGGTGGAGGAGATCTCCGGGGCCCAGGTGCGGTACATCGGAACCGGACAGGCGCGCAAGGACATCATCTGCCGCTGGTAGGACAACTTGGGCCGTCAAACCAAGGGTTTTTTGGCAGTTGCAGGCCACAAATGAAATAAAATCCGGCTACCTTTAATCTGGCCCAGTGAGGCAGAAAGGCCGTCTTGGCCACATCCGGCCCCGAACACGATACGACGCGGTCAACCGAACCGGTTGACCGCTTTCTTTTAGATCCCGCAGATTCCCCCGGTCGGCGCCGGACGGTGATGTCGGAAGCCGAGATCGGGCGCTCGCTGCGCCGAATGGCGCACGAAATCATCGAGCGCTGCGCAGATCCGGAATCGCTGGCCCTGGTGGGGATTTGCACCCGCGGCGCCCCCCTTGCCGGGCGCCTGGCCGACACAATAGCGGCCATCGAAGGCGTCCGGCCGCACGTTGGCCAACTGGACATCACTATGCACCGCGACGACCTCGCCATTCGAGCCCCGCTGCGCGAGATGCTGCCCAGCCGGATCGATTTCAGCCTGGACCGGCTGAACGTGATCCTGGTCGACGACGTCGTTTACACCGGCCGCTCGGTACGGGCCGCGCTGAATGCGCTCGTATCGTACGGCCGCCCCGATCGGGTCCAACTGGCCGTGCTCATTGACCGCGGTCACCGCGAACTCCCGATCCGGCCCGATTACGTCGGCAAGAACCTTCCGACCCGGCGCGCCGACCACGTGCGGGTGCAGATTGCCGAGATCGATGAATCCGACCGGGTCACCATTTCGGCAGGCGACCGTTGAACGGCTTTGGGCACCGGCACCTGCTCGACCTGGGCGGGTACAGCCGGCCGGATATCGAGTACGTGCTGGACGCGGCCGAGTCGATGTCCGAGATCCTCGATCGCCAGGTGCCGCAGGTGCCGGCGCTGCGTGGCGTGAAGCTGGCCAACATGTTTTTCGAGTCCTCGACCAGGACCCGGATCTCTTTCGAGCTGGCCGCCAAGGCGCTGGGGGCCGAAGTAATCAACTTCGCCGCCGCCGGGAGCTCGCTTTCCAAGGGCGAATCGATGGTCGATACACTGGCCACGGTCGCCGCTCTGGGAGCCGACATGTTCGTCATGCGGCACGCCCGCGCCGGCGCCCCGCACCTTGCCGCCCGAATCCTGGAAGGGCCGGTGATAAATGCCGGCGACGGTTGCCATGCCCATCCCAGCCAGGGGTTGCTCGACGCGCTCACAATCCGTCGACGGTTCGGCGCTATCGACGGCCTGAGAGTCGTGATCGTCGGCGACATACTCCACAGCCGGGTCGCCCGCTCGAACATTTTGGCGCTGGGAAAACTGGGCGCCGAACTGGTCCTCTGCGGACCGCCGCAACTGGTACCCGGGCAGTTGGCGGCGATGCCGGCAGTCTCGATCGAACCCAGTCTCGACCGGGCCGCGGCCGGGGCCGACGTTCTAATGGGGCTGCGGATCCAGCACGAACGGATATCAGGCCCCTGGCTGGCCTCGACCGGCGAGTACGTGGCCGGCTATTCCATTCGCCGCCGCCATCTCGAATCGGCCGGATCGGGCGCGATCCTCATGCATCCAGGGCCACAGAACACCGGGGTTGAGATCGAGCCGGACCTGGCCGATTCGGACCGATCGGTCATTTCCGAACAGGTCACCGCCGGCCTTGCGGTCCGGATGGCGATCATTTTTCTGCTGGCCCGCAACGTGCTGCGAGTTGAACCTTGACCGGCTCCCCGGACCTGGTAATCAGGGGAGGGCGGGTGATCGATCCCGCCGACGGTTTCGACCAGGTCGCCGACCTGCTGGTGCGGGCGGGTCGCATCGAAGCGCGCGGCCGCGACATCGGCGTGCCTGATGGCGCCCGCCAATTCGATGCCGCCGGGCTGGTCGTGGCGCCGGGCCTGGTCGACCCCCACTGCCATCTGCGCACCCCCGGGGGCGAGCACAAGGAGACTATCGAGTCCGGCGCCCGCGCGGCCGCGGCCGGCGGTTATACGACTGTTGTCGCCATGGCAAACACCAACCCGGTCGTCGACCACCCTGCGGTGCTGCGCGATATCCTGGAACGCGCCCGCGGCGCCTGCGTGCACATCGCCCAGCTGGCCAGCGTCAGCATCGGTCTGGAGGGTCGGCAACTCTCGGATATGGGCCGGCTGGCGGCGGCCGGTGCGACCGGATTCTCAGACGACGGGATACCGATCGCGTCGGCGCGGCTCATGCGCACCGCGTTCGAATACGCCACGCGCTTTGACTTGCCGGTATCAAATCATGCCGAAGATCCGACACTGATTGCCGGGGCCAGCATGCACGAGGGCCAAGTCTCGGCCCGGCTCGGATTGGCCGGCGCCCCCCACCAGGCCGAGGAAATCATGCTTGAGCGCGATCTTCGGCTAGCCCATCTTGCCGGTTGCCGCTACCACGCCCTGCACATTTCCTCGGGCGGATCGGTCGAGATACTGGACCGCGCCCGCGCCGGCGGCACCCAGGTCTTCGCTGAAGTCTCGCCCCATCACCTCACCCTCACTGATGAACTGATCGCCGGCGAAGGGGAACTCGCCTTCGACAGCCAGGCCAAGGTAAACCCGCCGCTGCGGTCGCGTGACCACGTGGACGCGCTCCGCGAAGGCCTCGCGACCGGCGCGTTCGACCTCATCGGCACCGATCACGCCCCGCACGCCGAGCACGAGAAATTGACGCCGTTCGAGGAGGCTCCATCCGGGTTCTCCGGGTTCGAAACCGCCCTTGGGACAATGCTCTCGGTGGTGGACGATGGCGTTTTGGGACTCCCGGACCTGCTGGCCAAGATGACTATCAACCCGGCCCGGCTGTACCGCCTGCCGGGCGGGACCCTGGCTCCCGGGGTTGCGGCCGACATTGTGGCCATTGATACCGACCGGGCCTGGACGGTGGACCGCTGGCGGTTCCGGTCGCGGGGCAAGAATTCGCCACTGCACGGGAAAACCCTGCCCGGGCGGGCGGTCGCCACATGGGTGGACGGGGACCAGGTTTTCGATCTCGAATCGCTGGAAGGGCAATCCTGATGCAGCAACGCGCGATCCTGAGCCTGGAGACCGGCGAGCATTTCTTCGGTTACGCCCACGGTTCGGGAGGCGAAGTAGGCGGCGAGGTCGTCTTCAACACCTCCATGACCGGTTACCAGGAGATCACCACCGACCCTTCATACCGCGGGCAGATCGTGGTCCTGGCCTACCCCCTGATCAACAACTACGGCGCCAACCGGCAAGATCCTGAATCGCGCCGTCCCTGGCTGGCCGGCCTGGTGGTGCGCGAACATGCCGAGCGCGCCAGCAATTGGCGCAACCAGCGGTCGCTCGCCGAGTTCCTCGCCGAGTTCGAGATTCCGGTCCTTTCCGGCATTGACACCCGGCGGCTGGTCCGGATTCTGCGCTCAGGCGGAGTCCGCAAGGGCCTCCTGAGCCGGGTAGACGGAAGCGTCCCCGCGTGCGACCGCTTCGCCTGGATCACCGGGCGCGCCGCGGTGCCGGACGGTTACCTGGCCGGGCTCCAGGAACGGGCCGCCGCGGTGCCGGCGCTTTCAGCTCAGCACCTGATCGAAGAGGTGACTTTCGGCCGCCAGTACGAGTTCGGCGGCACGCCGTGGGAACCCTGGCCCGCTCCGCGGGTGCGGTCATCACGCCCCCGAATCGCCCTGCTGGACACCGGCGCCAAATCAAACATTGCCCGGTCGCTGGCGGTGCGCGGTTGCCGGGTCAGCGTGCTGCCGTACGGCGTCAGCCCGGCCGACGTTGACGCGCTGCGACCCGACGGTGTGGTCCTGGCCAATGGGCCGGGTGACCCCGAGGCGGCGGTACGGGCGGTCGAGACCGTTGGCGACCTGATCGAACGGTACCCGCTGATGGGGATTTGCCTGGGACACCAAGTCTTGGGGCTGGCGATCGGCGCCAGGACCTCGCGACTCAAATTCGGCCACCGCGGCTCGAACCACCCGGTCAAGGAGCTGGCTAGCGGCCGGGTGTGTATTACCTCGCAAAATCACGGGTTTCAGGTCGAGGCCGAATCAATCCCGGACAGCTCCGGGTTCAAAGTTTCCCACCTGAATCTGAATGACGGCTCGGTCGAGGGTCTGGTCCACCGGGATTTGCCGGTGTTCTCGGTCCAGTACCACCCGGAAGCCGCGCCGGGTCCGCAGGACAACCAGCACCTTTTCGACCGGTTCCTGGATTTGGTCGAAAGCCGATGAAGGACCGGTCGCTGGACAAGGTGCTGATCATCGGATCCGGCCCGATCGTGATTGGGCAGGCAGCCGAATTCGACTACGCCGGAACCCAGGCGTGCAAGGCGGTGCGCGAGGAAGGGATCACAACCGTCCTGGTCAACTCCAATCCGGCCACGATCATGACTGACGAGGACATGGCCGACGTGGTTTATATCGAACCACTCACGGTGGAGGTCATTGAGCGGATCATCCGGCGCGAGCGCCCCGACGGGCTGTTGGCCACCCTTGGCGGCCAAACCGGTCTCAACCTGGCCCGCGAGGTGCAGGAGGCCGGGATCCTGGAACGTTACGGCGTTCGCCTCCTGGGAACGCCGATCTCGGCAATTCGGCAGGCGGAGGACCGTGACCTGTTTCGGCGTCTGATGCTGCGGATCGGTGAGCCGATTCCCGGATCCGACATCGCCCACACGGTCGACGAGGGGCGCTCGATCGCCGAACGGTTGGGCTTCCCGCTGATCATCCGGCCTGCCTACACCCTGGGCGGCACCGGCGGCGGGATCGCCGAGGATCCTGCGCGCCTGGACGAACTGGTGGAGCAGGGCGTTGAGGCCTCCCCGATCGGGCAAGTGCTGGTTGAGGAATACCTGTCCGGCTGGAAGGAGATCGAATACGAGGTCATGCGTGACGCGGCCGGGACCTGCGTAACGATCTGCAACATGGAGAACTTCGACCCGATGGGGGTGCACACCGGCGACTCGATCGTTTTTGCGCCGAGCCAGACTCTTTCGGACAAGGAGTACCAACTCCTGCGCAGCGCATCGCTGAAGATCATCGACGCTCTGGACATCGCCGGGGGCTGCAACGTCCAGCTGGCTCTGGACCCGAGTTCTTTCCAGTACCGGGTGATCGAGGTTAATCCGCGGGTTAGCCGCTCATCGGCGCTGGCCTCGAAGGCCACCGGCTACCCGATCGCGCGCATTGCCGCAAAAATTGCGATTGGTTTCCGTCTCGACGAGCTAGCCAATCCGATCACCGGCGAAACCGCGGCCGCATTCGAGCCGGCACTCGACTACGTGGTCGCCAAGATTCCGCGCTGGCCGTTTGACAAGTTCCCGACTGCCGACCGCTCGCTGGGGACTCAGATGAAGGCTACCGGCGAAGTGATGTCCATTGAACGCACCATCGAAGGTGCGGTCAGCAAGGCGCTTCGTTCGTTGGAGATTAGCGGCCGCTCGATGCTCTGGGAGGACCCCGGCTGGAGTGATCGCCAGGTCCTGGATCGGGCCATCAGCCATCCCAATGACCAGCGTCTGTGGGCGATCCTGGCGGCGCTGCGCCGCGGTCGCAGCGTCGAGGAAATATTCGAACTTAGCGCCATCGACCCGTTCTTCATTGCCAAACTCGGAAACCTGATCGCCATGGAGCTGCGGCTGCTGGAGGACCCGTTGGACGCGGCCCTGCTCTGGGATGCCAAGCGGCTCGGTTTCCCGGATTCGGTGATCGCCCAGCTGGCCGATTACCTGCCCGACCGGGTGCGCGAGTTGCGCAAGCGGCTGGGAATCTTGCCGGTCTACAAGCTGGTGGATACCTGCGCGGCCGAATTCGCCGCAGTGACGCCGTACTTTTATTCGACCTACGAGTCGGAAAACGAGGCCGATCGGCAGCCCGGCCAGGCCGCAGTGGTAGTCGGATCCGGCCCGATCCGCATCGGGCAGGGTATCGAATTCGACTATTGCTCTGTGCACTCGGCCTGGGCGCTGCAGGAAAGCGGTTGGCGGGCGGTGATGATCAACAGCAATCCGGAGACCGTCAGCACCGATTACGACACTTCCGACCGGCTTTACTTTGAAGCCCTCGATGTCGAGTGCGTCGCAGACATCATCGACAACGAATCCGGCGGGGGCGACCCTCGGGTCGTGGTCCAGTTCGGCGGCCAAACGGCCATCAATCTCGCCGATCCCCTCTACAACATGGGTATTTCGCTGACCGGTTCCGACGCCGCCAGCATTGACGCGTCCGAAAACCGCGAAAAACTGGACGATCTCCTTGAAGAGCTGGGGATACCGCGTCCGCCCGGGGCCACGGTGCGCCGGATCGAGGACGCCCTGTCGGTGGCTCAGCGGATCGGATATCCGGTGCTGATCCGGCCCTCCTACGTCCTCGGCGGGCGGGCCATGGAGATCGCATCCGACCCGGCCGGGCTCAGCCGGTACGTCGCGACCGTGACCCAGCCCTCCCCCGAACACCCCGTGCTCATCGACAAGTACCTGCAGGGCCTGGAGGTCGAGGTCGACGCGGTCTGCGACGGGCACGGGGTCCTGATTCCGGGAATCATGGAGCACATTGAACGAGCCGGTGTCCACTCCGGTGACAGCTTCGCGGTCTACCCCACGCAGCATGTGGCCGCGCAACTGAAGGAAGTCCTGGTCGACTACACCGATCGCATCGCCAAGGCGGTTCGCGCAGTGGGTCTGCTCAACATCCAGTATGTGATCTGGCAGGACCAGGTCTACGTGATAGAAGTGAACCCCCGCGCCAGTCGAACCGTTCCGTTCCTTTCCAAGGTCACCGGGATACCTATGGTCGCGCTGGCCACCAAGGCGATGCTGGGACAGACCCTACCGGAGCAGGGTTGGGACTACGGCCATGCCGAGGAAGGCCCGCTGGTGGCGGTCAAGGCGCCGGTCTTCTCGCATGCCAAGCTGACCGGCGTGGATTCGTTCCTTGGTCCGGAAATGAAATCGACCGGCGAGGCAATGGGGGTCGACTTCAGCTTCGCCCCGGCCCTGCGAAAAGCCATGCTGGCGGCCGGACTGGGAATCCCCGACCGCGGGACGGTGATCATGTCGATTGCCGACCGCGACAAGGCCGAGGCACTCCCGATCGCCAGATCGCTCAATGCCCGCGGGTACCGCATAAAGGCCACCCGCGGCACCGCCCGATTCCTGGCGGAGGCCGGCATTCCGGCCGAAACCGTCAATCGCCTTAACGAGGCCTCGCCCGGGCAACTTAGCCTGCTCGACCACGTTCGCGATCCCGCCACCGTCCTGGTGGTCAACACCCTGACCTGGGACCGGCCGACCCTGGAAGACGGTTTTCGAATGCGGCGATCGGCCAACGAGCGCATGCTGCCCTGCCTCACCTCGCTGGACACCGCCGCGGCCCTGGTCCGGGCGCTTGAATCAGCCGACGATGAATTCGTGCTGCCGATAGACCATTACCGCCTCGACCGTCGCCAATGACCGGGCCCAGCCCGATCTTCGACGTGGCGGCGGTGACCGCCAACGAAAGGCTCTCCGATTCGCTGTGGTGGATCGAGCTTGCCACCCCGCAGATTGCTGGCCGTGCCCGACCCGGGCAATTCGTCCACATAAGCGGCGGCCGGCAGGACCCGCTGTTGCGCAGGCCCTACAGTCTTTCCCGAATAGATGTGGGCGAAGGGACGGTGGCGATCCTGTTCCATGTCGTCGGGCGTGGTTCGCGATGGCTCTCCGAGCTGCGCCCCGGTGATCCGGTGGACACGCTCGGGCCGCTGGGGTCAAGCTTTGCCCCGCCGGACGAATGCCGGCACCTGTTGCTGATCGGCGGGGGCATCGGCCTGGGGCCGCTGATCGCCCAGGCCGCATCCGACTCCGATCGATCCTGCGTGATCCTGAACGGAGCGCGCTCGCAGGCCGGCCTTACCCCGGCCGCCAAGCTGCCGGCCCATGCCGAGGCGTACTATGCCACCGACGACGGGTCGCTTGGCGCGCACGGCAGCGTAATCGAACTGTTGCCGGAGTGGTACCAGTGGTCGGACGCCGTGCTGGCCTGCGGGCCCAACCCGATGCTGCAAGCCTGCGCGAGCCGGATCGACGCCCTCGACCCCACGCCGCAACGGTTTCGCCACCGGCCGGTCCAATTCGCGCTGGAGGCGCGGATGGCGTGCGGTCTCGGGGTCTGCTACAGCTGCGTGGTAACTACCCGCTCGGGGTTAAAGCGGGTCTGCACCGAGGGACCGGTCTTTGCAGCGCACGAGCTTACCTGGCAATGGGAATCGGGCATATGAGCCCGGTCGTTCCGGATTGCCCGCGGAGCGGTCCGCGACCGCGGGTGCTGACGCGTCCGGGATATCAGCGTCTTGACCGAAGAATGGCGCGAATCTAGACCGTAGCGCCGGTATGTTCGCGTTCTGGATCCAACGCCGCAAACGTGCGATCGCCGGCAGAGCGCGGTAGCGGGAAAGTAACCGCGGCCACGCAACCTTCGTCATTGCGCAGCGAAAAATGACCGCCCAGGTCGGATTCAACCAACTGCTGCACGATGGTGAGGCCAAGCCCCGAATCGCGCCCCAGTTCGAAGTTCGCCGGAAGGCCGGAACCGTTGTCGCGAACGCTGGTCTTGATCATGCCTGCATCCGCCTCGATCCGCACCCCGATGCATCCCCCCAGCCCGACATCGAATCCGTGGCCCATTGCGTTCCAAATCAGCTCGTTGACCACCAGGGCGAACACCGTGGCCCGGTCCTCGTCAATCTCGACCCGGTCACCATCGACTGAAATCTGCACCGACATTCCGGTGGCGGAAGCGTCCGAACTGGCGATCTCGGCCATCTTGTTGACAATTTCGATCGCGGTGGCGGCCTCGTCCTCCTGCGCGGAAAGCAGGTCATGGACCGCCGCCATGCCGGCGATCCGACCGGCCGAAAGGGCGAGCACCGAAGCCACTTCCGGCGACCTGGTCCGCCGCGATTGCAGATTGAGCAGCGACGCCACGGTCTGCAGGTTGTTCTTGACCCGGTGATGGAGTTCGCGCAGCAGCAGTTCGTTGCGGCGCAAGCCCCGTAGCGATTGCTCATACAACCGGGCATTGGCCATGGCGATGGCGGCCTGGTCGGCGAAGCTGGCGATGATCCGGAGTTCTTCCTCGACGAACTCGCGCACTGTCACCGAATAAACGCTGATAACCCCGATGACGGATCCGCGGAACATCAACGGTACGCAGATCATCGATCGGTACCCTTCGGCTTCGATCAACTCGCGTGACACGCGCAGACGCTGGTCGGAGAGCGCGTCCTCGACGATCAGCGGGGCCCGCCGCTCCGCCACCCGCCCGGCCACCCCCTCGCCGAGCCGGAGTCGCAGGCTCCGATAGCGTGCGCCGAGCTTGTGCGCGGCGACGATGGAAAGATCGCCGGCAGATTCATCAAGCTGAAAAATCGCCGCCTTATCGGCATTGAGAATCGCGGCCGCCTGCTCGGCGATCGTGGAGAGCACTTCGGTGTATTCGAGGCTCGAAGTCAGGTTCTGCGAGATGCGCTGCAGGGTGGTCAGCTCATTGTTGCGCTGTCGCAGACGCTCGTCGGTCTGCTGGTACAGGGTCGCGTTCCAGAGCGCGGTTGCCAGCTGTTCGGCCGCAGTCTCCACGAATTCGATTTCCGTGCTGGGGAAATCGCGATGGATGCGCGAGCGGATCGAAAGCACCCCCAGCAGGCGGGCCGGGTTGGCGAGCACAATCGGCACCGCCAGCAGGCTGCGATACATCTCCTCGTCCAGCGCCGGCAGGACCTTGAATCGCGGGTCTGCCCATGCGTCACGCACCGCCACCGAGCGCCCCAGTTCGGCCGCCGCGCCGGAAATCCCCTCGCCGATCTGCAATCCGGCCTGACCGATCTGATCGCGATTGAGACCGGTCGTGCTGCGCAGCACGAGGCGGTTGGTCGTCTCGTCTAGGATCCAGACCGAGCACTCGTCGACGTCCATGACGCTCACGATCGCGTCGGCGGTGAAGTCGCAGGTCTCATTAACGTCCAATGACGAATTGGCGGCCTTGGCGATGCGGCGCAGCGCTTCCAGGCTGCCAAGCCCCGCCGAGTCCGTTTCAACGCTCCCGCCGCGGGCCTCGTAAGCGGAAGCGATTGCCGCCAACGCTTCGTTCTGCAGGTGGGCGAACCGGCGCAGCTGCTGGGCCCGGTTGGCGGCGCGGTTCACCGGGGTGAGCTGTCGCGGGAGCGCCGAATTCAGGCGCTCGGTGGCCAGGCGCAGCGCCATGCCCTGGGACCGGTTACCGCCCCTCCCCCCGGCCGCGCTGGCGCGCAGCATCGCATACAGCTGCGGGACGTCGCAGTAGTGCAGGGCCAGCTGCAGCATCTCCAGTGCGTTCCAGGGCCGGGGGGTGCCTTCGCGGTCCGTCAGCCACTGGCAGATGCGCTCCAGAGCCGCCTGTTCGGGCGGGTTCGTTCCCATAAAGTCCCACGTCTTGCCCGCGAACAACCGGTGTCCACCGGCCAACTTTCGTTAAATTGTCGGCCCCCGGGCGAAAAGCCGGGTTTTGCTCCTACTGGCGCAAGTTGCGGCGCCGGCGGATGAACGCCGGGATTTCGGGATCCAGGTCGTGCCAGGGATCAAGGTCTTCGTACGCACCGGCGGCGGGTTCGACGACAGCCACCGGCTGCGTGTCCCCAAGCTCGGCACCAAGTTTTTCAAATTCGCGGTGAATTGAGTCCAGGTCCGGTGGATCGGAGCGCCGCTGCGGGATTTCGGCGGTCGGGCTTGCCGAACCGCGAGATTGATCGGACCCGGTGGCGATAACGGTTACCGACAGTCGGTCCCGGGCTTCTTCGTCGATTACCGCGCCGAATACGATATCGGCGTCGGGATCGGAAGTCTGGCGAACCGAATCCACGATCCGGTTGACCTCGTGAATGCCCAGATCCGGGCCGGCGGTGATGTTGACGAGGATCCCGGTCGCGCTCTCGACCGGGGTTTCCAGCAGCGGGCTCTTCAGCGCCGCCTTCAGGGCCGATTCGGCCCGGTCCCCGCCGGTGGCCGATCCGACTCCGAGCATGGCGGTACCCGAGTCGTACATGATCTTGCGCACATCGGCAAAATCGACGTTTATGAAGCCGCAATTAGTGATCAGGTCGGATATCCCACGGACGCCATTGAGTAGCATTTCGTCGGCTATTCGAAAAGCATCAGCGATTGGCTGGGAGCGCGGAACCAGCTCAACGAGCTTGTCATTGCTGACCACGACCAGCGAGTCAACGTTCTGGTACATATTCTCGACGGCGGCGCGGGCGACCCGCATCCGCATGCCCTGTTCGAATGCGAACGGCGTGGTTACCACCCCCACCGTCAACGCGCCGGCGGCACGGGCCGCGCGGGCGACGATCGGCCCCGCCCCGGAACCGGTCCCGCCGCCCATTCCGGCGGTTATGAAGACCATGTCGGCGTCGGCCACGGCGGCCTCGATAGCGGTCAGCGATTCAACGGCTGCCTTCTCCCCCAGTCGGGGGTCGGCCCCGGCCCCAAGCCGCTTGGTCGATCTCTCGCCGATGATGATCCGTTCATCGGCGCGCGATTGTTCCAGGTCCTGGGCATCGCAGTTGACGGCCACGAACGTGACGCCGCGAACGCCCTCTGCGATCATGCGGTTGATGGCGTTGTTGCCGGCTCCCCCGACGCCAAAGACCTTGATGTCGTGCACCGCGTTCGATCGCATATTGGGTCCCGACCCGACCAGGCCGGCCACGACATTTGAATCGCGCCGCCGGTCCTTTAGGCGAATGGGGTCGAAAGCGCTTCCGTCGCGGTCAGACACGTTCAGCCACTTCCTTTGCAAGCTCTTCGTAGGATCCGATCGCCAGTTTCAGGCCTGGCGTGGTGGTGCGGTTTTTCTTGTAGGCGTATAACGACACGCCGTTGCTGGATGCTTCCAGGATCTTGCTGTTGGTGGGTATGTACGCCGAAAATGCGGTCTCGCCCCATTCCTCGCGGATGAATTTGGCGACGGTTTTTTCCTCGCGCAATCGGCGGTCCAGTTTGGAGAGCAGGATTCCCAGGATTCGCAGGTTCGGATTTATGTAAAGGACT
>CAYXKQ010000003.1:15232-21984 GCA_964465715.1 uncultured Chloroflexota bacterium | reverse complement strand
GGTCGCGCCGGACCCTCACCGGCGGCCAGGGAATAGTCGCCCCGCAGATGTGGGTTACCGGCAATCCCACGACTGCGGCGCGCGTGGCCGGCATCGATTTCTCCTCCGGACCGGCGATTTCTGAAGGAAGGTCGATCGAAGAAATGGGCGACAAGCTCTTCGAGCTGGTGCTCGAAGTGGCCTCAGGCAAGCTTGCCCGGACCGAGATGCTGCGATTCTTTGATCCGGTCCAGTACTACCTGCCCGGGCCGAGTTTTTGAACCGAGTCGATCTGCGCCGATCCATTGAATGCGGCGATGGCGAGCGGCGAATTCAAATTGCCGCTCGGCGCTAAGGGTTGCCTTCGAATAAATCGAGCATTTCCGCTGGCAGCGGATCGGAAAAATCCGGGTTCATCCGTGCCATGCCGCTCCCCATACCGATCGGTCGCCGCCGCGGCCCGGCTTCCAGTTCCGCCCAGGCCAGCGGGATGAGTGGGGCCAGATCGGCGGCCAATACGCCCGCCAAGGCCATTTCGGCGACTGCCAGCTGTCCGCTGCGGGCGTGCAGATAAACCCCCAGGCGTGCGGCGTCCCAGGCGGTTAGACCGCTGCCCAATAGCGCCGCGATCAGGCCGGTGAGAACGTCTCCGGTTCCGGCGCTGGCCAATCCTGGGGCTGACAACGGGCAGATGCCGAAGCGGCTGTCAGGCCGGGCAACGATGGTGCCGGCGCCCTTGTGTACAACCACCGCGCCGGCGCGCTCGGCAGCGGTCTGGGCCGCCGCCAGGCGGTCGGCCTGCACTCGCCCCCGATCGATTCCCAGCAGTCGCGCCATTTCGCCGGGATGCGGCGTCAGGACTACTGCCCCGGAGGCATTCGGGGCAGCTGAGCCCCGCAGCGGCGAGATCAGGGTCAGCGCATCCGCGTCCAGGACGATCGGTCGATCGGGTCCGTCCGGGCCGGCCAGCCACCTGATGACTTGATCCGGACCGGCGCCGGTGCCCAGTCCCGGTCCGGCGGCGATCACCGCCGCACGTTTGGCAGCCGGTTTGAGGTTCCGAATCGCATCCGGGCGCAGCTCGCCCGATTCGCTATCCAAGACCGTGTAAGTGGGCCCCAGCAGATGGGCCGCCACTGATGCCACCACTGGTTCCGGTGCGGCCAGTTCGACATAACCGGCACCGCCGCGCAGCGCCCCGCCGCAGACCAGACCGGCCGCGCCCCGGTATCGGGCCGAACCGGCAATCGCCAGCACCCGGCCGAATGTCCCCTTGTGGGCGTCGGAAGGGCGCGGGGGAAGCAGGCCGGCGGCCACGTCGGCGTCCAGAACGTGTCCCGAACCCGGGTCACCGAGACCGATATCGGTCGAAATGATGCACCCGGCATGAGGCCGGGCCGGGAACTGCAGCACCCCCAGTTTGCAGGGTCCGGCACAGATCGTCAGGTCGGCCGGAAAGGCCGCCGGATCGGCAGCGCCGGTCTCGGCGTCAATCCCGGACGGCATGTCCAGCGCGACGTTAAACGCGGCTGGAGCGGAGATCTCACCAAGCATCCGGGCAACGGTCCCGCGCAGTGGCGGAGCCGAGCCAATCCCCAGCAGGGCGTCCACGACTAGATCCGATTCCTCCGCCGACTGGCGCACGGCCCCGGGCGCGTTGGCCAACAACGCGATTCCAGGATGAGTGCCGGCGACGGTGTCGGCATCGGTTCGCGGGCGCGAGCAGAACAGCCGAACGCGGCACCCGGCCGCGGCCAGCTGGGCGGCGACGATCAGTCCGTCGCCGCCGTTTGAACCGGGGCCGATGAGCACGGTCGCGGTTTTTCCGGCAAGGTCACCGAAATGGCCGGCGATCGCCTCGAACATCGCCGAGCCGGCCCGCAGCATCAAATCATCGACTCCGGTGCCGGCGTCGATGGCGGCTTTCTCGGCGGCCCGCATCTGGGCGACCGTGCAAACTCTGATCACGGACCGTTCCCCCTCGCCAGACCCACCACCTGGGCGATCGCCAGTTCGTCGGTGTGGCTCAGGCTCACCTCCAGCGTCTTGATCCCCAGTTCGGCCGCACGCCGCGCCGCCGCCCCGTGCAGTCGCACCAACGGTTTGCCGCGGCGGTCGTTAAGGATTTCCATCTCCCGGAAGTAGACCCCCTTGAGTCCGGTGCCCAGCGCTTTGGAGATTGCTTCCTTGGCCGCGAAGCGTACCGCCAGTTCGGCCACCCGGCCGCGGCAATAGTCCACTTCCTCCGGCGTGAAGACCTTGTCCAAGAACCGCTGCGGGTGTCGTTTCAGGACCGCCGCGATGCGTCCGATTTCAACCAGGTCGACTCCGGCCACCGGTCGGGGTAAAGCTTCAGGCAAGTACCTGGAACCCCTGGAAGGACTGGTCCGGAAGGGCCCTTGATTCAACCCCGGCCACGACCGCCAGCGGTGGGCCGTCGTGGAGGAATCCTTCCAGCCGGTCCAGGTCGCTCCTGGCCCCACTGGCGACCACCTCGACGCTCCCTGCCTCCGTGTTGCGCACGTGCCCTGAGAGCCCCAGCTCGCCGGCCCGCCGCACCACGAATGCGCGGAACCCCACCTGTTGCACGCGACCGTGTACCAGCATGCGGCGGGTGGCCAAAAAGGGCTCCTAAGGATCGATTCCGAGGGCGAGCTGCCCGGGGTCGCCCGCCCGCCTGGGAGCGGGGAGGCCCAGGTGTTCAAATGCCCGGCGGGTGGCCTGCCGCCCGCGCGGCGTACGCGCCAGGTAACCGATCTGCAACAGGTAGGGCTCGTGGTAGTCCTCGATGGTGGCCGGATCTTCCGACAGCGAGGCCGCGATGGTATTGATTCCGACCGGCCCGCCGTCGTACTTTTGCACGATCGTCGACAGGATCCGGCGGTCCATATCGTCGAGTCCCTGCTGGTCGATATCCAGCATCTCCAAGGCCTCGGCGGCAAGCTCGGCGTTGATGGATCCGTCGCCTTTGACCTGGCAGTAGTCGCGCACGCGGCGCAACAGACGGTTGCAGACCCGCGCCGTACCGCGCGCCCTGGTGGCGATCATCTCGGCGGCCGCGGGCAGGGTCTGGACCTCCAGCAGGCCCGCCGACCGATTGATGATCGCGGCGCATTCGGGGACCGAGTAGTAGTCCAGTCGGTAAATCTCGCCGAACCGGTCGCGCAGCGGCGCGGACAAGAGTCCCAGCCGGGTGGTGGCGCCAACCAGGGTGAACGGCTCGATCGCGATCCGGTAGGTCCGCTGGGCCGCGCCGGACCCGCGTCCGGTCACCAGGTCGAGCTGGAGATCCTCCATGGCCGGGTAGAGGATCTCCTCGACGACCTTGCTTAGACGGTGGATTTCGTCAATGAACAGGACGTCGCCGGCCCGCAGGCTGTTTAGCAGCGCCGCCAGGTCGCCGGGCCGGCCAAGCGCGGGGCCCGAAGTGATGCGGATGCTGGAACCGGTCTCGGAGGCGATTATGTGCGCCAGTGAAGTCTTGCCAAGCCCCGGTGGCCCGGCCAGCAGCACGTGATCGGTGGGTTCGCCGCGGCCCAACGCCGCCTCTATCAAGATCTTGAGGCGTGTTTTGATGCGGGGTTGGCCGATGAATTCGTCGTCGGCCAGCGAGCGCGGCCGCAGCGCCTGCTCGAATTGCTTATCGGGCAGGCCCTGTTCCGGCGCCACGATCGATTCGGCCATCTCGCCCTAAGTCCGCTCCGATTGGTCCGCAGTGCCCCGCCCGGGACCGTGGAGGCAACCCCCGCAGGCGGGGAAATTGCCGGTCGGGATCACTCGGAAGAAGCCTTACCGATTCTTACCACCGGGAGATTAGGCCAGCGTCCCAAGGGCGGCGCTAATCTGCTGCTCGACCGTCATGCCGGGTCTGGCGCCGGCGGCCAACGCGTCGACTGCCACCGCGCGCGGATAGCCAAGGCCCTCCAGGACCGCCAGCGCCTCCTCGGCCCCGTCGGTCATCCCGCCCGGTTGCGCCGCACCGGCGAATTCGGCCTCCGAGAGCTTGCCTTTCAGGTCGACGACTATGCGCGACGCCGCCCGGGCGCCTACGCCGCTTACCGAACGGAGCGTTTTCTCATCCTCGCCGTTGACCGCGGCCGCGATCCGTCGCGGTGAGAGCTCGGAGACTATCCGTTGGGCCAGTTTGGGCCCGATCCGCGGCACGGTAAGCAGCAGGCCGAAAATCTTCAGTTCGGCGCTGTCGTCGAACCCGAATAACTCCGGACCGGAGTCGCCGACGTGCAGGTGGGTCGGAAAGTCGACAGGGTCGTCGGTCCGGACCCGGTTCAGCAGGCTCTGGCTGACCGAGACGCGCAGGACGATCCCCATGCCATCGGGTTGCAACTCGACCAGCGCCCGTTCGGGATCGGCGGCGCAGACCGTGCCGCGGATGTGGGCGATCACGCTATTCGGCGGCTGAGGCCGCGCTCGATGTCGCGGTTGTGGATGTGGCAGATTGCCGCCGCCGCCGCATCGGATGCGTGATCGGGCGTAATCGGCGATTTGAGCGCAAGGATCCTGGTCAACCAGTCCTGAACGTCCCGCTTGCCGGCGTTGCCCGAACCGGTCACCGCCGCTTTGATCTGGGTCGGCGTGTATTCGGCAACTTGCAGACCGCTCTGGTGGGCGGCCAGGACAATCACCCCGCAGGCGCAGAAGACTGACGCGGCGTTGGTTACGTTCTTGACGAACACCTGCCGTTCGAGGGCCAGATCGGTCACCGGGTGGCTTGCAAGGATCTGGCGCAGGCCCTGGTCGATCGCCTCCAGGCGTTCCCCCAGGCTGCTGCGGCGCGGCGATTGGATCACCCCGGACTCCACAAGGCTCGGCCGCGCATCGCCGCCAACGAGTGCCCAGCCGAGGTTGGCGGTCCCCGGGTCGATGCCCAGGGTGAGGTCGTCAGCCGGCGGCGAAATCGGCTACCAGCTCGTCGGAGAGCTCGAGATTGGATTCGACCTGGCGCACGTCGTCGAGCTCTTCCAGGGCATCGACCAGCTTGAGCAGGGCGGTGGAATCGCGGTCCGAGGCGGCGACAGGGTTGGTGGCGACCCGGATCAGTTCGGACTGCTTGACCTCGAGCCCGGATTCGATCAGCGAGCGCCGCACCGAATCCAGGTCGGCGGGCCCGGTCAGGATTGAAATCTGGTCGTCGGCCGCTTCGACGTCGTCGGCGCCGGCCTCGACAGCGGCCTCGAAAACACCGTCAAAGTCCAGACCGGCCGCCTCGATCAGAATCTGCCCCTGGTTTTCAAACAGCCACGCCACCGACGCGGTGTCGGCCATCCGGCCGCCGGCGCTCTCCAGCGTATTGCGGATCTGGGCCACGGAGCGGTTGCGGTTGTCGGTGATCACGTCGATCAACAGGGCGATACCGCCGGAAGCGTATCCAGCATAGGTGATCTCCTCCATGTTGGCCGCGTCGCCACCGCCGGCGCCGCGCGCGATCGCCCGCTCGATATTGGCGTTGGGCATGTTCACGGCCCTGGCCCGCTGCACCACCATGGCCAATCGGTTGTTGTTCTCGATCACGTCGCCGCCGCTGCGAGCGGCGACCATGATCTCGCGCGCCAGCTTCGAGAAAATCTGCCCACGCTTGGCGTCGTTGGCACCTTTTTTGCGCTTGATCGTCGACCATTTGGAGTGTCCTGACATGGCGGCGATCAACTCCCGGGCGTATCAATGACCTGCGGCTACCCGTCAAGTTTATGGCTGCGTCAGGTTGCCACAATTGGTGGGGCAATCGCACCAACTTCAAGCAGGTGACCTGAGTGGATGAATCGGTGCAACCACTGTTGATCATCGTGCCGGCCGCCGGTCTGCTGGTGTTTTCGTTCGTCACCCTGGCCAATCCCTTCGCTCCCCGCGCCCGCGGCGTTCAGGTCTTCTACGTCCGCCTGGGATTCATGCAGCGCGTGCTGGTGCTGCGCTGGCACGTACTGGGAATCCTGGCGATCAACAGCGTCGCCGCCCTGCCGGGATTGGACGCCCTAAACTCCAACCATTACGGCCTCTATTCGTTCCTGATACTTCTGGGAACGGTGGTCATGATCATGCTGCCGATGCGCTACCACTTTTTCGAGGAAGGGGTGGCGGTCGGATCCGGCGGCCTGCGCGAGTGGACGGAGTTCTCTACCTACCGGTACACGTCCGCCGGGGCCAGATTGAACCCGTCCGGGGGCGGGCGTGGCCTCATGCTGTATCTGACCGACGTCCAGCGCCGCGCGCTGCATCCGACCCTCGAGCGCTACCTGGGAGGCCAACGAGGACGCACCGCTGCGCGTCCCCGCGGCGAGCGCTAGCCCTCCGGCGCCGCCGGTCCGCCGGCGCGGTTCTCGATCGCATTGCAGATCTGGTCGCGCAGGGCCCGCATGTCCTCGACCGCGGCGGCGCTCACCCGCTGCGGGTCGTAGCGCGCCCGGTTGAACGCGTCCGCCGCCGCCGCTACCGGCCCGGGTTCGATTCCGAGCTGGTCGATCAACCGTTGCCCGAACTCCCGCGCGGTCAGGCTCGGGGGACGAAACACCTCGACCCGTTCGGCGGCGGCGATGACTTCGGCGAACGCCTCCCAGAGGCGGTCCAGGTTGGTCGCCGGAGCCGGCGCGGCGCTCGGAACGCTCCGCGACTGGGCGGAAGCGATCTGTTCGGCGACGATCCTGGCACCGGCTTTCCCAAGCGAGTAGGGCGCGACCGCCAGCGAACGCAACATGGCCCAAAGGAAATTGAGCAGCATGTGCAAGAAATCCATGTAACGAGACCCGCGGCCGGGCCGACCG
>CAYXKQ010000003.1:0-15222 GCA_964465715.1 uncultured Chloroflexota bacterium | reverse complement strand
ATAGATGAAATAGAGAGCGACGGTCAGCAGGAGGAAGACAACGAGCCCCTGCATATAGGTGTACGTGATCGAATCAACGGCCTGGCCGAACATCTGCACATCGCCGCGCGTGGACTCGCTGACCAGGGCTTCATCGATCTGCCCGAATAACAACGATGCCAGGTAACTGAGCAAGGCCATCACCAGGAAGACCGGCAAGGTGACTACCTGCCAGGCGATCACCACCCCCTTGAGCAGGTATCCGCCGAAGTATTCCATGTTGGGAATGAAAAACGCCGGCAGCGAGCTGGCGACCAAGAGGCCGAGGCCGATGACCATCGCGCTCGTGCGCAGCCACACCGGTGCGACCGCGTCCGATACCTGGGTGCCGGCCTCGCTCCAGCCGGCCCGATTGCGGGCGTAGTTGGCAAAGCTCAGGGTCGCGAACATGAAGAGGAAGTAGGCGAAAACAACCGGGAGTTGGACGGCCCGCTGGATGAGCGCGGCGTCTTCCCCGCGCAGGGCGGTCGGCAGCAGGATCAAAATGGCGGCGATCGTGGCGACCAGGATCGCCCCGATCAGAGCTCCGATGCGTATTCGTTCGACCGCCTGGGTGCGTGGTATGACCAGCGCGCGCATGGCCTGCCAGGTGTAGAAGTCGGCGGTATCGCGCGGCGGCGGACTCTTGTCTTCCACGTGGCAGAGTGAATTGACCGAATCGGCCATCGCCGCGGCGATGAACCAAGCCGCCGAGAGGGCGCCGAAGAGCACCAGCGACTCGAGCGAAAAGAGAATGTCCCGTAAACCGGCGAACAGCGATTCGAGTCCGGCACCGGGATCCAGGCCGACGAAGGCTCCGGTCAGGATCCGCACCACCGCCATCGCCGGCAGGGTGAATCCCATCCAGTCCCGCCAGGTTACCGGCGCACGCACGTCGCGGTCGGCTATGGCGGTCATGTGCAGACGCAGAGCAAAAATCGCCACCGTCGTAATCGCGGTCGTAAAAGCAAATACGGGCTCGCCGGTGAACTGCCAGCTCATGAACGCGAAGTTGGTCATGAAGGTGGCGACCAGGGCCACCAGCAGTGCGCTCAGCGCGTAGCGTTCAAGATGCCGGCCGGAGCCGGCGGCCCCAATTTGCATAGTCCTCCCGGTCGGTGGCCACATAGGCGTTTATGGAGACGCTGCTGGCCTTGGCCTGGGCCGCAGCGGAGTGTTCGGGATCGGAATAGACGACCATCACCTTGTGCCCCTGGCGCTGCATGCGCTTGAGCATGGGCAGGTGATCGGTGCGGCCCCCGGCAAACATGACGATCGTGGAGCCGAAGCTCAGACGAGCCAGGTGGTCACGGACCTGGGCCGAGAAATCGGCGCGCGGCAGCATCGCCGACCTCGCCAGCATCTCCAGAACTCCCATCAGGTGGCGTCGTCCGCGCCCGATCGGAACGCTGGGATTGCGCAGCCGGCGGGTACGCATGGCGCGCTGGGCGGCCGGTCGTGAAATCTCCTCGTTGCGGTCCAGCCCGTTCACGATCAGGCCGACCGCCTGACGACGCTCGATCAGGGCATTGGCAAACGATGCCGCCCCGGTGATAGAGAGCTCGCTGGCGTAAGGCGCCCAACCGCTGGAATACTCGTTCGGGTTCAGATCCACGACCAACAGGACCTCGTGGCTCACGGCCGGTTGCAGCTGCCGGACCAGCAGTTGCCCGCGAGCCGCCGACGCCTTCCAGTTGATCAACCGCGGACTGTCGGAGGGCGTGTACTCGCGCACCCCCGCCACCCGGCTGGGGTCTTCGTAGATGCGCACCGGGGACCTTTCGGTGCCCATCGGCGTCGTCGACGGCAGGCCCAGGTCGGGAATCGGGATGATCCGCGGATACACGTACTTGCGTTCCCCTTCGCGGATCCTGCCTTCGCGACGGTGGATTCCGAACACGTCGCCGTAGGAAATCTCCAGCGGACCGAGCAGGTAGACTCCGCGCTGTCCGCCGGTAATTTCATAACGGTAGCGCCGCTCGGACCGCGGTGGCAGCGCCACCGCCAGGTTCAATGCGTCGCGGTGCCCCAGTTCCACCGGGATCTGCTCGTTCAGGTTCAGCCAGGGGATCGGCAGCCAGTTGCGGTTTTCGACCACGAGCTCAACGGTCGAGCTCTCACCCAGAAACGAGCGCTTCTGGAATTGGCGGCGGACCCGCAGGCCGGGCCCGGCAAGCCGGATCCAGGCCAGATTGGCCAGGTAAAGGCCGATGAAAAGGTAGGCCAGCAGAAAAAAATCCGACAACCGCGAGGCCAGGGCCACGACCACCAGGGCCAGGGCCACGAAGACCGCGGTGATCATGAGGTGGCGGTGGCCGGCGCCAGTTCGACTTCCGCGGACCCAAGGACCTGGTCGACTACCTGGGCCGGAGTGACCCCGCGCACGACCGAATCCGGCTCAAGCAACAACCGGTGGGTGAGGATGAAGGGCGCAAGCTCCTTGACGTCGTCCGGGGTGGCAAAGTTCTCCCCGGCCAGGACCGCCTTGGCCTGGGCGGCCTGGAAAAGGGCCAATGCCGCGCGGGTGCTGGCGCCGATCGAAACCGCCGGGTGGGCGCGCACCATGTTGATCAGCCCGACAAGGTATTCGGCCACCGAGTCCTCGACATGGACCTGGCCCACCTGGTCCTGCAGCGACTTGAGCTCTTCCAGCTCAGCGACCGCCGACAGCGAATCGATCGGGTGGCCGGACCGCTGGCTGTAGAGGATGGAAACCTCTTCGGCCGGCTGCGGATAGCCGAGCGCGGTGCGCATGAAGAAACGGTCCAGCTGGGCCTCGGGGAGCGGGAATGTGCCCTCGAACTCGACCGGATTCTGGGTGGCCAGCACCATGAACGGGTCGGGCAGGGGACGGGTCTGGCCCTCGATCGAGATCTGCCGTTCGCCCATGCACTCGAGCATCGCCGCCTGGGTCCGCGGCGTGGCCCGGTTGATTTCATCGGCCAGCAGGACATTGGTAAAGACCGGTCCCGGACGGTAGTCGAACTGCAGGTTTGCCGAGTCGAACACCGCCACGCCGGTGATGTCGTTGGGGAGCAGGTCCGGGGTGAACTGGATGCGGGCGAAGTTGCCGCCGAGCGAAACCGCCAGCGCGCGGGCAAACATCGTCTTGCCGGTTCCGGGTACGTCTTCCAGCAGAACATGGCCGCGGCAGAGCAGCGCAATCAGCACGCGCTCGATTTCTGCGCGCTTGCCGATCACCACCTTGGAAACGTTGTCGGTGATGCGTTCAGCGAAATGCTGAAAATGTTGCGGATTCAATGTTGCAATCTCGTGTGCGGGATTCCCCGTGAAATCGGGGTCGAACTGCTCGCGGTGCCTAAGTGATGCCAGCCGAAGATTCCCAGCCCAATCTACCCGCGCAGCCAGGGCGCGATTGCGACCTGCTGATCGTGGGCACCGGCTTGGCCGGGTTGGTGGCGGCGCTGGCTTCGGCACCCCACCTGCGTGTCCTGATTATCACCAAGGCCACGATTGACGAGTCCAACACCTATTACGCCCAGGGCGGAATCGCGGCCGCGCTCGGCACCGACGATTCGCCGGAACGACACTTCCAGGACACGATCAGCGTCGGGGCCGCGATCTCGAACCGGTCGGCGGTCCGGGCCCTGGTGGACAGCGCCGGCGACGCCATAACCGAGTTGATCGCCCATGGGGTCGCCTTCGATACCCACGGCGACCAGTTGGCGCGCGGCCTGGAAGCTGCCCACTCGGTACCGCGCATCCTGCATTCGGGCGGCGCCGCCACCGGGCTCGCAATCCAGACCGCCCTCTCGGCGGCTGCGCGCTCCAGCTCGATTGAAATCATCGAAAACGCCCAGATGCTGGACCTTCTGGTGGAGGGCGGGCGCTGCTGTGGCGCGCGCGTGCTGTCCACTGCAAGCGGACGGCAATTCGAGTGCCGGGCGCCGGTTACGGTGCTCGCCACCGGTGGCGCGGGCCGGTTGTACGCGCGGACCTCGAACCCCTCGATCGCGACCGGCGACGGAATCGCGGCCGCGCTGCGCGCCGGCGCGGTTGTCACCAACCTTGAATTCATGCAGTTCCACCCGACCGCGCTCGACATGCCGGGCCGGCCGGCGCATCTCCTCTCGGAGGCGCTGCGCGGATCCGGGGCCACTGTGGTCGACCGCTCCGGGCGGCGATTTCTGACCGGCGCCGACGAACGGGCCGAACTGGCTCCCCGCGACGTCGTATCCCGGGCGATCGCCCGTCGCCTGCTGCAAACCGGTCCTGGCGGCGTATTACTCGACGCCCGCGGAATTTCCGGGGGCCCGCCATCGGTTCAGTTCCCGGCGCTTTGGCGGACGCTGGCCGACTTCGGGCTGGACATGGACCGGGAGCCGGTCCCGGTGTCGCCGGTCGCGCACTATCTGATCGGTGGGATAAGGACCGACGACTTCGGCCGCAGCAGCCTGCCCGGTCTCTACGCGGCCGGCGAAACCGCCTCGACCGGCGCCCACGGCGCCAACCGCCTGGCGTCGAATTCGCTGCTCGAAGCTGTCGTTTTCGCCCGTCGGGTTGCCGAGCTGGTCACCAGCGACGCGGAGTGGCGGGGCTGGGAATTCACGCCGGCCCGACCGATCGCGGTCGATGCCTGCCCGGTGGATTTCGAGCGCACCAGGCTGCAGGAGGTGATGTGGCGGGAAGTGGGCATTTTCAGGAACGGCGACGGCCTGGCCAAGGCCACGGCCGAATTGGCGCGCATGGCTGCTCGCCCGGCGGCAGTGGACCGGGCCGGCCAGGAACTTGCCAATCTCGCCGTGGTGGGCTTGATGTCCGCCCGCGCCGCCCTGGACCGCACCGAGAGTCGGGGAACCCATTTCCGCAGCGACCACCCGGAAAGCGATCCCGGGCAGGCGGTCGCCAACTCCTACAGGCTCGCCGGGGAGGTCGAGTGACCGTGTCGAACGCCGCCGCCCACGTCCGTGCCTGCGGCCTGGACCCGGCTCCGGTAACCACCTTCTTTGAATTGATTCTGGCCGAGGACATCGGCTCCGGTGACGTCACCTCGGCGGCGATATTTGGGAACGATCAGAAGAGCTCGTTCAAGGTCCGGGCCAAGCGCGCCGGGGTTCTGGCCGGCGGGCCGTTGGCGGCGGCCCTGCTGCTGACCCATGATCCGGATCTTGAAATCGCGCTGCCGACTCCCGAGGGATCGCGATTGCAGACCGGTCAGGTCCTGCTTGAGGTCGCGGGTTCGGTTCGTTCGATTCTCGAAGCCGAGCGGGTGACCTTGAATCTGCTGGGAAGACTCAGTGGTATCGCAACGCTCACTTCACGGTACGCTGCGGCGGTCGCGGGCAGCAAGGCCAAGCTGCTCGATACCCGCAAAACCGGACTGGGTACCCGCAACATGGACAAGTACGCAGTCCGTTGCGGGGGCGGCCATAATCACCGGATCGGGCTCTTCGACGCGGTGCTGGTTAAGGACAACCACATCGCCGCCGCCGGTTCGATCACCGCCGCGGTAAATGCGCTGGCGCGATCCGGCTGGCCGGCCTCGGACATTGAGGTCGAGTGCGATTCATCGGCCCAGGTCCGGGAGTGTCTTGCCTGCGGCGTGGGCATGGTCCTGCTGGACAACATGGGTCCGGACCGCATGGCCGAGATGGCGGAACTGGTCGCCGGTCGCTGCGAACTTGAGGCTTCGGGCGGGGTGACGCTGGAGAACATCGCCGCGGTTGCCGCCAGCGGCGTGGACTACGTCTCGGTCGGTGCGATAACCCATTCGGCGCCGGCGCTGGACGTCAGCCTGGGCGCCGGGGAAGAGCCGTAGCGCGGTTCGCCGGTTCCCGGTATCAGCGGGACCGCCGGTCGCGCTCGGCGACCAGCAGTTTCTGCTTGAGGGCCGGCCCGAGGCGGTAATTGCCGATTCCGCCGCCGGCCGGCAGCACGCGATGGCACGGGACCAGCACCGGCACGGGGTTGGCCCCGACCGCAGATCCCACCGCGCGGGCGCTGGCGACGGTCCTTCCCATCCGACTCGCCAAGCCCCCGTAAGTTATTGTTTCGCCCGGTCCTATCCCGGCAAGGGCACGCCAGACCTGGCGTTGAAATTCGGTGCCGGCCAAATCCAGCATTACCGGGTCACCCGCTTCCCCGTAAAGACGGGATGCGAGCGCCCGAAGACCGCGGCGCGCGTTGGCGTCATCCGGAGTCTGGCTCCCGAGGGTGTGTTCGATGCCGCGCACGGCCGATAACCGGTCGGCGGCCCCGATCACCGCTCCGCAGACCCCGGCCCTGCTGGCCGCGACCGCGCACCAACCCCAGACGGCCACCTGAGCTACGGCCAGACCTGTCGGGTCAATCGATATGCAAACGCTGGCGGGTGATCGCCCCGCAGCGAGCGTCGCTGCGGTCAGGCGGCCGAAGCCCCCGGAACGGCGACCGTGTCGAGGATTTCGGCGACGGTGGTACGGGTGTCGAGGTTGCGGATCCGCGCCGCCGGCGAGGTGATCAGGCGATGCGCCAGAACCGGCTCGGCCAGGTATTTGACGTCATCCGGAACCACGTAGTCGCGGCCGCGCAGCTCGGCCAGGGCCTGCGCCCCGCGGAAAAGGGCCAGGGCCGCCCGCGTACTTCCGCCCAGATACAGGTCGGGGTGCGAGCGGGTGTTGCGGACCACGTCCACGAGGTACTCCCGCACCCGAGCATCCACGTAAATATTCCGGACTGCACCCTGGGCGGCTTCGAGTTCGGCGGCGCTTATCACCTGCCCTACCTCGTCTATCGGATGGGCGTGGAGCTGCGACTCGATGATTGCCAGCTCGGCTTCGCGGTCGGCGTAACCCAGAGTGATGCGCATGAAGAACCGGTCCAGCTGCGATTCGGGCAGCGGAAATGTGCCTTCGTATTCGATCGGGTTTTCGGTTGCCATGACCAGGAACGGACTCGGCAGGGGGTAGGAGGCCCCGTCAACCGTGACCTGCCGTTCATCCATCGCTTCGAGCAGCGCTGCCTGCGTCTTGGGGGTAGCCCGGTTGACCTCGTCAGCCAGCACGATCTGCGCCTGGATCGGTCCGGCCCGGAACTCGAACTCCTGAGTCTTCTGGTTGTATATCGATACCCCGGCTATGTCCGAGGGCAGCATATCGGGGGTGAACTGGATCCGTGAGAAAGTGCTGCCGATCGACTGCGCGAACGCTTTGGCCAGGGTCGTTTTGCCGACGCCCGGAACGTCTTCAATTAGGACGTGACCCTGGCTGATCAGGGCCACCAGGACCAGTTCGACTTCGGCATGCTTGCCGAGAATGACCCGCTCAACGTTTTCGATCACGCGACGGGCGAGGTCTGTTTGGGACGCCATGCTAGCCAGTTGTCAGGGAATCGCGCCGGGCGATTTTATGGGCATGCGGGGCGATCGGCCCGGCTGGAAACGTCCGGAGGGGCAGCTAGATGTCCAGATCAGGTTCCGGCGGCGGGGTATTTGCAAGCACTTCGCGGCAGTGCGCCCGGTAGCGCGCGAACCGCGAACCGGGTTTGAATTCGGGCTCAGCCGCCTCCATGGATTCGAGCGCCTCCTCCCCGTCGATTAGCAGCGTACGAATCTTCAGCAACGCGTAGGCGGTCTCCGGATGCTTCTGGCACAAGTACGCGTAGAAAGAACCGGCGGTGCGCTCGAACCGCCCGACCGCGACCGCGTCGCGCGCAAACAGCTCTACCTGTCGCAGCGGTCTCCGCCAGCCCTTGCCCAGCCGGAAATCGATCTGATCAAGCAGGTACCCGTATTCGCCGAGGATCATCCGGAGCCGGAACGCCAGGTCATCGAGGGTGAGCTTGGCCACGTCGGTGGGTGCGAATTCGGCCGAGCGGGCCAGGTCGTCCCAATCGGCGTCGACCTCCGGGTAAAGGGCCGCAAATTCCTCGCGCAGGCGATCGGTGATCGTGGGGTCGGCCCCGAGGTAGGCAAGATGCCGCGGTGTCGCTTCCGGCCGCTCCGGATCGTCGGCGACTAGCCAGGCGACGCGCACCATGCGCTCGCGCCCGTTGGGTAGAGTGCGCTGCTCCCGGTACCAGACCAGCCGCGCTTGCACCCTCTCTTGCCGCGACCGCGGTTGCGGTCGGCTAGCGCCTCCGCGCTACTGAGCCGCGGTCGGGACCGGGCACCAGGATCACTGCGAACGATCCATTGCTTTCGGCCGAGATCGGATTTTCCACGTGCCCGATGCCGTCGAGCCGGGTAACGACCTTGTTGAGGAGTTCGGCTGCCAGTTCGGGGTAGACCCGTTCACGGCCCCGCATGCGCACAGTGGCCTTCACCTTGGCTCCATTGGCCAGGAATTTCGACATCAGTCGCAGCTTGGTGTCGATGTCCTGGTCGGAGGTGACCGGTCGGAAGCGGACCTCCTTGACGTCACCGGAACGCTGGTTCTTGCGGCTGTTGCGGTCCTTGCGCTCCTGCCGATAGCGGTATTTGCCGTAATCGAGCAATTTGGCCACTGGCGGGACGGCGTTGGGTGCCACTTCAACCAGATCAAGTCCCTTCTGGCGCGCCAACGCGAGCGCGTTGACGGTGGGCATAACGCCTAGCTTTTCGTTCTGGTCGTCGATCAACAGAACCTCGCGGTGGCTGATGCCATCGTTGGTGCGAAGTTCCTTCGCGCTCATGCTTTTGGCCCGCTCCTGGTGCTTGTGTGCTCCAATATTGGCACGATTTGTCCGCTACTCCATATTGGCGAAAATAGCAGACGATTGCCAACTAATACTCCCAAACGGCGATTGGCCGCGCGGTCCAGCCCCGTTCTGACCGGTCCGGCAACTGGCAAATTGAAGTCGGAGGCGACCGACTTGGCGCAATTGCAGCGGGTTAGCTTGTCTGCCTCACGTGGGCGTCGCCGAGACGCGAACGCCCGATGAAGTCCCTGCAGGCCTCGTTGCGCGGCGGCATCCCAAACAACTCCTCCACCAACGCCGTCAGCATTAATCCGCCTTTGCGGCGCAGCCGATTCGGTTCGATGCACCTGCTGGTGGAAGGCGCCTCCCCCGAAATCCGGCAGCTGTTCGGCAACGCCCTGGTCTCCAGCTACTACCGGCAGACCGGCGATACCGTGGCGGCCAACATGACCCTGGCCATCCGCGCGGCGCTGGCCGTCGCCGAAGACCGGGCCCGATTCAGCGGCGACCGGCGCCTGGGGTTTACGGTCGCGGTAGCCGCCGAAGATGCGCTGCACCTGTTCCAATTGGCGCCGACGCTGGCCTGCTTCTACCGCAACGATGAAGTTCTCAAACTCCCCGCCGCCGGGTTGGACCCGGCCATTGGCCGGCTGGACCGGGGCGTGGAGCACTACTCGACCGGATTCGAGCCCG
Source organism: uncultured Chloroflexota bacterium (assembly GCA_964465715.1). Lineage (GTDB taxonomy): Bacteria > Chloroflexota > UBA11872 > UBA11872 > VXNJ01 > VXNJ01. The sequence goes on along the minus strand of CAYXKQ010000003.1, from coordinate 5,895 downwards.
CCGACGTACTGGTCCTGCTCAACTCGCATGCCGGGGGATCGCTCACCCGCACCGAGCTGTCGACGCTGCTGCGCCGCCGCAGTCCGTCCGCGACCGCCCAGCAGCTGGTCCTTCTGCTGGCCCGGCGGGGCGTTCTTGACTGCGACGCGCTGGTGCTCCAGGACCCAACCCTGACCGCGCTCCCCGGAGCCGATGACGGGCCGACGCGGATCGAGGTTCCCGTCTGGCGCCGCCCTCCGATCGCCGAACGCAGCCCGGCGTCGGAGGGCGGCGAGGATCCCGTCGAAGCCCTTCTCCAGGACGAGGAGCGCGGCGCCCTGATCGATGCCCGCGCCGCCCGCCGGTCGGCGGTCCGGCCGTCCGGGCGGCCGGAGGGTGCCGGCCCGGACCGGCTGGCCGGAAGCAGGGCGGTTCGGACGGCCTGGTCGAAGGTCCGACGCGTGCTTTTCGGCGAACCCGACCCGATCGCCATCGATGGGTCCTACGTCGAGCAAAACCCGCACCCGAGCGAGCCGAGGGCCCCATCGCGAGCGCTCGAGGGCGCCCACCCAGATCCCCCACGCCGCCGCTTCGGCGACCTGGGCGGTGACCCGGTGTCTGCCTCGCGCCCACAATCGCGCCGGGTCGGGCTGGGCGCCGCCATCCTGGTCGTGGCGATCGCGCTGCTGCTGCTGGTACTCGCCTTGATCGGCCTGCGTCCGCCCGTGACTGACTCCCCGGACCCGGGGCCGTTCGTTCCCTTGACGGCGACGACCGCCGCACCGGCACAGACCGCAGCCGCCGCGCAGGCATTTGCGCGAGCCCGGGAAATTCTGGGCGATGCGGTAGCCCAGGGCGACGACGGGCAGGCGCTGGTCCTGGCCCTGGAAGCTGAAAACCAGGCCCGGCTGGCGCTGGAGCTGGGCGCCTCCGCGCCGGACGTGGATGCGCTGCTGGCGCAGATTGAATCCGAGCAAGACCGCCGCAACCATGTTTACCGGGTGGCCACCAGCCGCATTCTGGGCGAATTCGGTGCCGACGTCGGATTCGCAACCGGAAACCAGCTGGAAGTGGTCGAGGGGACCTACTACGTACTCGATGCCACCGCTAACCGCCTGATTGAAATTTCCCAGGCCGGTCAGCCGCAGACCACCCAGCTGGATGGCACGCCGCTATCCGGACGACCCATCAGCGCGCTGGTTGACAGACCGCTGGGGATGCAGGTGATTTCCCGCGAAGGCGTGATCCTGAATGTCGATGACGACGGCAGCCGGACCAGCCTGATCCTGGTCGACCCGCCAGCCTGGTCAGATCTGGCCGATGCCGACAACTTCCAGAACAACCTCTACCGATTGCAGCCGGATGCCAATCAGATCTACAAATACACCCCTACCACGCTTGGCTACGAGCTGGCGCCGGTCCCGTTTCTCGAGCAGGAAGTTGACATATCCGATGCGGTTGACATGGCCATCGACGGCGACGTCTACCTGCTTCTCGGCGACAATCGGATCCAGCGTTACCGAGTCGGGCAGCAGGTGCTGTTCGATGTCTCCGACCTGGACAAACCCCTGACCGATCCGACATTGATATACACCGACCAACGACTTGAGAGCCTTTACGTCGTCGACGCCGCATTCGCGCGCATAGTCGAATTGGACAAGCGTCCCGGCCGGGAAGGCGGCTTTATCCGTCAGTTCCTGTACACCGGTTCAGACGACTTTTTCGCCGACGTGCGCGGTTTGTGGGTCGATGAAGCGGCCGGCACGATGGTGGTGTTGGGGGCCGAATCGCTGCGTGAATTCGTGCTGCCGGCACCGCGCGCCGGCGACGGGTGATCCCGCATTTGGAGCAGGCAGCGGGAATCGAACCCGCCTCTCAACCTTGGGAAGGTCGCGTTCTACCGATGAACTATGCCTGCCTGCCCGGTTGGGGGGAATTCTATTGGCCGCGCCCGGCGACCGGGGCCCCGGTCGCCCCCGGCAAGGCGGACTGAGGGTTTGCTGAAACGCGAATTCGACTGCGGCCGACTGCGCCCCGAGCATGTCGGCGAGCAGGTCACGTTGGGCGGATGGGTCCACCGGCGCCGCGACCATGGAGGGTTGGCCTTCGTCGACCTGCGCGACCGCTACGGGATCACCCAGATAGTTTTCGATCCCAGCGGCGGCCCGGGGGCGCACGCCCTGGCCGGCGACCTGCGGGCCGAGTGGGTGATCCTGGTCCGCGGCCAGGTCCGCCGGCGCCCGCCAGGGACCGCCAACCCGAATCTTGCCACCGGTGCCATCGAGGTCCTGGCCCAGGAATTGGAAGTGGTCAACGCTTCCGAAACCCCTCCGTTTGCAATCGACGATCAGGTGTCGGCCGGGGCGGCGCTGCGCATGCGGCACCGTTACCTGGACCTGCGCCGTCCCGGTCAGCGAGCGGTGCTTGAACTGCGCCATCGGATCGTCAAGCTGATGCGCGACTTCCTGGACGAGCGCGGCTTCCTTGAAATCGAGACTCCCCTGCTGATCAAATCGACCCCGGAAGGCGCGCGCGATTTCGTGGTTCCGTCGCGCCTGCACCCAGGTCAGTTCTACGCTTTGCCGCAGTCGCCGCAGCAGATGAAGCAGCTGTTGATGATTGCCGGATTGGACAAGTATTTCCAGATCGCCAAGTGCTTTCGCGACGAGGACCCGCGCGCCGACCGGAGTGTGGAATTTACCCAGCTGGATATCGAGATGGCCTTCGTCGACCAGGAGGACGTGATCGGTCTGGTTGAATCGCTCTATTGCGAAATCGCCGCCGCCCTGGCGCCGCAAAAGTCATTTGCCGACCCGTTCCCGCGGCTCGACTATTACGACTGCCTCGATCGGTATGGCACCGACGCGCCCGACTTGCGCGTGGACCTAGAAATCCGCGACATCTCCGATCTGGTCGCCGACTCGGGATTCCGCGCCTTTACCGCCGCGCTGGCCGAAGGGGGCCGGGTCCGCGCGTTGCCCATTCCCGGTTGCGCCTCCCTCACGCGTCGTCAGCTTGACGACTGGACCGAATTGGCGCGCGCCCGCGGCGCCCGCGGGGTGGTCTGGCTGGCGGACCGCGAGGCCGGCTACTGGGGCCCGCTGGCCAAGACCATCGCTCCCGAGCTGCTTGCCCGCATCGCCAAGCGGCTCGATCTCGGACCCGGCGACCTGGCCGGAATCGTCGCTGACCGGGATCCGGTCACCAACGCCGCCCTTGACGCTTTGAGAGTGGCCGCCGGAGGGCATTTGGGCATGCTCGATCGCGGGCGCCTCGAGTTCTGCTGGGTAACCGGGTTTCCGCTGCTGGAGGCGACGGCCGATGGCTTCACCTTCTCGCACAACCCCTTCTGCGGAATGCCGGCCGGGACTGAAGCCACGCTTGAGTCCGATCCGGCAGCGGCTCCGTCGCTGCAGTACGACCTGGTCTGCAACGGGTGGGAGATGGGTGGCGGATCGATACGCATCCACGACGCGGACCTGCAGCGCAAGGTGTTCGAACTGCTCGGGTATACGCCCGAACAGATCGAGACCAATTTCGGGTCGATGCTGCGGGCATTCGACTTCGGGGCTCCGCCGCACGGCGGCATCGCGACCGGGATCGACCGGTTTGTGATGCTGCTTTCCGACAACGAATCGATCCGCGACGTGGTCGCCTTCCCCAAGACGCAGGACGGAATCGATCTGGCCCAATCGGCGCCAGGTCAAATTTCCGCCGGGCAACTTGCCGAATTGGGGCTGCGCCTCAAGCCCTGATCCGGTGGCCCCTGGCCGAAGCCTCCGTTGGCCATAATTTGGCCGACAGGACTCCCGACGCCGCAAGGCAATCTGTAGCCCTTGGCTGGTTCCAACAGCTCTATGAAGGGAGCTTAGCTGGTGGCGGGGACGGCTTTTTGCAGTCGTCGCCGTCGGCCGCGGGCACCCACCTGGTATTCCGGGGACTGTAGGGGCGCACACCGGCGGCAGTGGGGGGTTCTGTCGCGTTTCAGGGGTATCGCCGACCGCTTGATCCGACTTGGCCGGGAATGCGTATAGCCTGTTGTAGGGAAAAGTCTCAGCGACCACGGAAGGGTCTGCTGCAAAGCGGAATCGGCGCATGATCAACCTGGCGAAAATCGCCTCCCCGCACCGGACTGACCAGTCCGCGGCCAAGGACGATTGCCACGACGAGGCCAGCTGCCGCAAGCGCGCCGACGCCGAGCTGGCGGCGCGAATCCTGGACCGCGACGGGGCCGCGTTGGCCGAACTCTACGACCGCCTGGCCGGCCTCCTGCACGCAATGGCGCGTCAGCGGGTCGGCCCGGAGGTCGCCGACGAGATTGTCCAGGACACATTCGTGCGGGTTTGGCGGCGAATCGCCACCTACGACCCGGAACGCGGTCGGCTCGACTCCTGGGTGATAAGGATCGGACGCAATCTGACCTTCGATGAGCTGCGCCGGATGCGCAGCCGGCCGCGCACCATTCCCGGCGAGTGGCTGAAACGCGAAGCCGAAATCGACCAGAACGCTGTCGACCCGGAGAAGGCCGTCATCGGTGCCCAGATGCGCGATCGGGTGCGCACCGCTTGCCAGCAGTTGCCCGCGGAACAGGCCCAGGTGATCGAACTTGCCTACTTCCACGGAATGACTCAGTCGGAGATTGCCGCCACTGCCGGAATCCCGCTCGGCACGGTCAAGTCGCGTACCCGCGCCGGGATGCTGCGCCTGCGCGACCTGCTCGCCGACGTGGCCCGCTACTAGGGTCGTCGCTGCAATGAACGCCGACGACCGGGAAATGCAGCGGATTGAGGAACTGCTGGCCGCCCGGGCGCTCGGCTGCATCGAACCGGAGGACGAAAGGCACCTGGAGCAGGTCCTTGACGCACGGCCCGAAATCGCGCGCCAGCTCAGCGAACTGGAGGAGACCGCCAGCCTGCTCAGTTTTACGCTGGCTCCTTCCGATCCCAATCCGGCGGTTCGGCGCCGGGTGCTGGCGACCTGCGGCTGCCAGGTGGAAGCCTGGTGGAACCGATTGGCCAACCTGCGCTGGTTTCCGGCCCTGGCGACCACATCGGCGGTTACCGCATCCGTGCTGCTGGCGGTCTTTACGACTTCGAACATCTTCCATTCCGAGATCGACACCCTGGAAAACCAGGTGAATTCGGCGGTCGGGAGCTGGGAAGCGCTGGAGCAGGAATGCTCGGCCCTGGCCAGCTCCGAAGGCGCGGGAATCCTCCTGCACGGCCAAGGTCCGGCCGCCGCCGCCACCGGTTGCCTCGTCTTTACCGCCAATCCGCGCCAGGGGATGCTGTTTGTCTCCGGGCTGGACGGGGTTGCCGCACACGGACATTCCTTCAGAGTCTGGTTGGGTGATGGCCGGGGCGAGGGCCGCGCATTCGGCGGCTCATGTCCGGCTTCGGTGTCCGGTCGGGCGGTTGTTGCCCTGCATACGGCCGCGCCGATCGCCAGCTACCATGACCTGGTGCTCACCGTGGAGCCGGCGGCCAAGCTGTCCGACAAACCTTTGGGCGACCCGGTCCTCTGGGCGGACCTGCGGACGTAGGGCTCGCCGCGGACTCAGCTGGTTCGGGCCAGCGCCTCGGTCATGTCGGCATCGGAGATATCGAATCCGATCTCGTACATCTGGCGGTAATGCCCGCCAAGGGACAGCAACTCTTCATGGGTGCCGCGTTCGATGACTCGGCCGGCGTCAATGACCAGGATCTGGTCGGCATTCTGAATCGTGGAGAGGCGATGCGCGATCACGATCGAAGTCCGGCCCTCCAGCAAATTGGCGAGTGCTGATTGGACCAGCGCCTCGGTCCTGGTGTCAACCGACGAGGTCGCCTCGTCCAGGACCAGGATCTTGGGGTCGATGAGCAGCGCCCGGGCGAACGAGAGCAGCTGGCGCTGACCGACCGATAGCTGCAGCCCGCG
>CAYXKQ010000002.1:0-27140 GCA_964465715.1 uncultured Chloroflexota bacterium | reverse complement strand
TCGGCGGATCGTCGGACGGCCTCGGTCAGCGCCAGCACGCTTTGCGCGGCTTCGGCGCCGGCCCTAATCCGATCGCGCCCGCAAAGCGCGTCCACGAAATTCCGATCTGGCAGACTGCCTTCCGGCAACTCCACCGGGAGCTTTTCGTTCTCAATGGTTTCGAATTCGATTTCCATACCCACCGATAGGGGGACGCGGGAGGTCGAACGCATCAGCAGGCGAGCTTTCGAGCCGTAGAAGGCGATTTCTTCCCACATGTCGCGCGGGGCGTGACCGATGACGGCGATGTTGCCCAGCGCGCCGCCTTCGAACCGCAACGTCAGCGCGGAGTTCACGTTTACCCGCATGTCCAGATTCGAAAGCGCGGCATTTACGTGAGTCGGCCGCAATTGCGTCGCCCTGAGGACGAAGTCCAGCAGGTGGCTGCCCGAATCCATCAGCTGCCCGCCGGCGGAGAACGCCGGATCGGCCCGCCAGGTGCCGCGGACGAATTCGGCCCAACCCTGGCTTTGCCAGGCTGTGACCATCTGCAGATCGCCCAGCCGACCACTTGCGATCTGATCGACCGCAAACATGTATTCGGGAAGGAAGTTGCGCTGATAGGGGATCATCAGCATGCGTTGGGACAGGTCGCGGGCCGAAATCACGCGACGCGCCGCCGCAAGGTCGTGCACGAATGGCTTTTCGCACATAACGTGCGCGCCGGCCGCAAAAGAGTCCAGGATGTGACGCTCGTGCAGGGCGTGCGGGGTGGAAATCACCACCGCATCCGGCGCCAGCTCGGAGAGCATTTCCCGGTAGTCTGGGAAACTTGGCACCCTGACCAGGTTCGGTGCAACTTCACGCGCCAGTCCGATTGCAGTTGCCTCGGGATCGGCAAATCCGACGATTTCAACTTCACCGAATCCGGCCATGCGCGCGATGTGCGATTTCCGCGCCCATCCCCCGCAACCAATAAAGCCGATTCGCGGCATCGCGGCCAGTCCTTCAAGCGGAGTTGCGTGACGCCCCACGGCCACGCGTGTTTGATCGCCCTTAGGCTATACCCCGCGTCCCGATTCGGGTGGCGCTAAAGCGCGCCGACCTTCACCGAAATAGTCCGGGCCCGCAGTCTGAGGTCCGAGAGCAATTCACCGCTGACTTCGATCAGCGCTCCGGCGCCGAGCTCGGCGCCGGTCACCGCGGCGTCGGGGTCCGAATCGCCACGCAGAAATATCACCCGACCGTCAATCGTCAGGGTGTCGCCGTCGTACGCCTGTACGTATCCGGAGTACTCGAATTCGGCCAGTACCACGATCGGCTCCGGGGTCGGGACGGGCGTGGGATCGGGGGCGGGAGTTTGGACCTCGTCTACCGGCGGTTCGGTCGGAGTGGGCGTGGTCGAGGGGGCCTGCGTCGGCGTCGCGGTCGGCTGGCCGGCCGGCGTGGCGGGCTCGGCGGCGACCTGGACCGACTGGGCGATGAGGGTCGACTCGTCCTGACGGACACCTGAGACCGTCGCCGTGGCGCCGACCGCGGGCTCACCCGCGATGGTCGGGGCGGGGTGGCCCTCGGCTTCCAGGAGCACCGTCGTCTGCCCAATCCTCAGCGCGCCGCGCCCGATGTCGGATATTTCCCCGGAGATTTCAACCACCTCGGGTTCCGGATCGGGTTCCGGGGTCGGGGTGGGCGCCGGGGTCGGGGGTGGGGTGGGCGCCGGAGCCGGGGCCGGGGTGGGCGCCGGGGTCGGGGGCGGGGTAGGCGAAGGAGTTGCCTCCGGCTCGGCCCCGGGACCGCCCTTGTCCGGGCCGGCGCCGGCCAGTAGCGGACCGGAGACCAGCTGCTGGATCAGTTCAAGCGTGTTGCTGACCGGTTCGACGTCGACGGCGAACGATTCCAGCTGCTCGCCATGCTGGCGCACGCGCTGCTCGTAGTTGCTGATTGCGTTCTCGGGGTCGAAGTCTCCCGAACTCTGCAGCGAATTGATTGCCTGCAATCCGTCCTCGACGAGCATCTGGTAGGAGGCCGAGACCTTGGCAACGACGTCCGGCGAGGCGTCGGGGCCCAGCGAGGTCAATTCGGAGATTCGGCGCTCGGCCAGTTCGATGTAGGTGGCCGGCCGGTCCTTTTCGTCGGCGAGCTGGATTGCCGCCCGTTCAACGGTGAGCTTGTAACCGTAAAGCGGGCTCCCCGGCGGCGCCACCAGGGCCGCCGCCGACACTCCGCTGCCGGCCAGGACCACCACGACCAGGGAGAGTGCGACGGCCGCTACCCGGGCCTGGGCGAACAGCGATTCGGCCCAGCCGCGAAGCGCCTGCAGCAGTCCGCCATCGGGCCGCTCGGCGGCGTAGCGCTCGACCTCCAGTTCGAATTCGCGACGGCGCAATCGAACCGTGTCCGGATCGGGATCGGGCGGGCGGGCCGCTCGCAGATCGTCGATTACCGCCAGGTACGCGGACAGGTCTTCCGCCTGTTCCGGATTCTGCGAAATCAGCTGCTGGCGGTCCGCCTTCTCGTCCAGGTAGGCTTCCAGCAGGGCGGCTAAGGCGCGCTCGGAGCGGTTCACGGATCCAGCTCCTGCAGGCGGCGACGCAGCGTCGCGATGGCCCTGAACTGCAGCGCCCGGACCGCGTTCTCCTTTTTCCCGATGATCGCGGAAATTTCGCGGTGTGAGAGGTCTTGCGTAAACCGCAGTGCGATCACCTCGGCCTGCTCGGGCGTGAGAGCCTCCAGGGCGCGACCCAGGATGTCCGAGGTGGCGATGCGTTCGTAATCGTCGCTTTCGTCAACGAGCTGCCGGGCGTGCGACTCGATGTCGTAGGCCAGGTCCTGACTGCGCCGGAAGTGGTCGGCAATGGCGTTGCGCGCGATGCGGAATATCCAGCCCCTGAACCCGGCAACCGAACGGTGCTGGTACCTGCCAATCGCCCGCAACGCCAGCATGAAGACCTGGCTGGCCAAGTCTTCGGCGATGTGCCGATTGCCGCCGATCCGGTACTCGATGAACCGGTGGATCTGCGGGAAGAATTCCTCATAAACGAGACCGAACGCTTCGCGATCAAGTTCAACTGAGCGTCGAATCAGTTCATCCAGCTCGTCGGGTGTCCGCGCCGAGCTAATTAGTCCTGCCCCCATTCGCTCTCAAATTGCAAAACGCCGAATCGGCGGCAGTCGTTACCTTCATCGGAGCAATCTGCTGGATCCTGGCGGACGGACGGCCTGCAATCACCGGCACCGCTCCCGGCATACCGGCGGCGCTGGCCGGCAATTGGCGATTATGTCAAACCAGCGGTATTGCGCAGGTCTTCGACGCGGTCGGTCCGCTCCCAGGGAAGCTGCAGGTCGGGGCGGCCGAAGTGTCCGTAGGCGGCCACCGCCCGGTAAATCGGGCGTCGCAGGCCCAGGCCACTGATGATCCGCTGCGGCCGCAGGTCAAAGTTATCCCTGACCAGGGCGTCCAGGTCTCCGGGTGTCAGCATCGAGGTCCCGAAAGTCTCCACATTCACCGAGACCGGTTCGGCGACGCCGATGCAGTAGGCCAGCTGCACCTCGGCGCGGTCCGCCAGTCCTGCCGCGACGAGGTTCTTGGCCACGTACCGCGACATGTACGCAGCTGATCTGTCGACCTTGGAAGGGTCCTTGCCGGAGAACGCCCCGCCGCCGTGCCGGGCCATGCCCCCATAGGTGTCAACAATGATCTTGCGTCCGGTCAGGCCGGCATCGGCACCGGGACCTCCATCGACGAAACGGCCGGTTCCGTTTATGAGGATCTCGGACTCGCCGTCAAGATAGCGCCCGTCGATAACGTCTTTGACCACGTCGCGTTGGATGAGCTTTTTGAGCTTCTCGTCGGACACGTCGGGATCGTGCTGGGCGGCAATGACCACGTTGGTCACGCGCTCCGGACGGCCGTGGCGATATTCGACGGTGACCTGGCTCTTGCCATCAGGCCGCAGGAAGGGGAGTTTCCCCGACTTGCGGACCTGGCTCAGACGGTGCGTCAAACGGTGCGCCAGGGTAATCGGCAGCGGCATCAGCTCATCGGTCTCACGGCAGGCGTAGCCAAACATCATTCCCTGGTCGCCGGCGCCTTGTTCGTCGGGATTTGCGCGGTCCACGCCCAGAGCGATATCGGCCGATTGCGGGTTCAGGAGCACGTTGACCGGAACGCTGCCGGCGTCCATGCCCAGTTCCTGGCTGGTGTATCCGATGTCGGCCACGATCGAACGGACGATCCCCTCGACCAGAGAATCCAGATCCTGGCCGTCCAGATTGCAGGTGACCTCGCCGAGAACGTAAAGGCCCTTATTCGATGCGGCAACTTCACAGGCAACTCGCGAATTCGGATCACGCGCCAGCAGCGTGTCGACCACGGCGTCCGAGATCTGGTCACAGACCTTGTCCGGATGGCCCTCGGAAACCGATTCCGAAGTGAAAAGAAACCGGTCAGCGGCGATGAGGTTTACGCTCATGGTTGCGCCTTCTCGTTCATGTGCCCTCTTCCCAGGACGTGGCATAACGCGCCTGTTCGGCGGTCATGGAATCAATCGCGATGCCCATGCTGGAAAGCTTCAGGCGAGCAACGTTCTTGTCGATCTCGGCCGGAACGCCAAGGACCTGGGGATCGAGCTGGCCGGCCCGCTCCCACATGTACTCGGCGCCCAGGGCCTGGTTGGCGAAACTCATGTCCATCACGCCCGGCGGATGGCCCTCGGCCGCCGCCAGATTGACCAGCCGGCCGCCGGCCAGCAGACGCAATCGCCGGCCGTCCGGCATCTCGTACTCGTCCAGCAGCGGCCGCAGGGTTCGCTTCGACCGCGAAAGCTCGGCCAGGGCGCGGACGTTAATCTCGGCATCGAAATGCCCCGAATTGGCCAGTATGGCCCCATCCTTCATCACTCGCAGGTGGTCGGTATCGATTACGTCCTTGTTCGAGGTCACCGTCACAAAGATGTCCCCGACCCTGGCGGCTTCGCCAATTGGCATGACCTGGTATCCGTCCATGACCGCTTCCAGGGCCCGGGTCGGGTCAACTTCGGTCACGATCACATTTGCGCCCATGCCGGATGCCCGGGCGGCCAGGCCGCGTCCGCACCAGCCGTAACCGGACACGACGAATCGGGAACCGGCAATCAGTTTGTTGGTGGCGCGCAGGATTCCATCTATGGTCGATTGACCGGTGCCGTAGCGGTTGTCGAACAGGTGCTTGGTATCGGCCTCGTTGACCGCCATGATCGGGTAGGCCAACTGGCCGTCGGCGTGCATGGCCTGCAACCGCACCACCCCGGTCGTCGTTTCTTCGGTTCCACCGATGATCTGCGGGATCAGCTCGCGCCGCTGCTGGTGAATACGCGAGACCAGATCGGCGCCATCGTCCATGGTCAGGTGCGGGCCGCGATCGAGAACGCTGTCGATGTGTCGGTAATAGGTCTGGTTGTCCTCGCCGCAGCGGGCGTACACGCTGATTCCATAATGCCGGACCAGCGCCGCCGCGGTCGCATCCTGGGTCGAAAGCGGGTTGGATGCGCACAGGGCTACGGCGGCGCCGCCAGCGTCAAGCGTCCGCATCAGGTTGGCGGTCTCGGTGGTCACGTGCAGGCAGGCCGCGACCGAGAGACCGGCGAGCGGCTTTTCGGAGGCGAAGCGCTCACGGATGCGGGCCAGGACCGGCATTGAAGAATCGGCCCATTCGATCATGTCGTGGCCAGCGTCGGCCAGGGTCGGGTCGGCGATATCGCAGTCCACGGGCAATTCGGTTGTGGTGGCCATCGGGATCCTTGTAGTGTTCTGGGTCAGGCTGAAAGCGCGCGGTTGATCAGCAGCCCGTACTTGCGGCGCAATTCCTCGCCGAGTAGGCCGGAATCGGACTGGATCGCCCCGTCGAGCGCGGTGGGGGCGGGACTGGTTTCATTGCCGGCCGGCAGCATGCTGGCCAGGTTCACCACCGCTTGCTGGGCCAGTTTCAGGTTTGCGGCCATATTGGCAACCACCAGCGCCGCCGTCACCGGCTCGTCCTTCCAGACGTCGTAATCGGTCGACAGGGCCAGCAGTGCAAACGGGAGTTCGGCCTCGCGGGCGAGCTTGGCTTCAGGGACCGCGGTCATGCCGATCACCGACGCCCCCCAGCCGCGGAAGATCTCCGATTCGGCCTTGGTCGAAAACTGCGGACCCTCGATGCAGACGTAGGCCCCGCCGCGGTGGACCCGCGCGCCGGCGGTCTCGGCGGCGGACGCGACGAGATCGGCCAGCACCGGACAGAAGGGTTCGGCCATTCCGGCGTGGACCACCAGTCCCGGATCGTTGAAAAAGGTGAGCGAGCGCGAGCGGGTCCGGTCGATCAACTGGTCGGGGACCACAATGTGGCGGGGTTCAATCTCTTCGCGCAGGCTGCCGACCGCTGATACCCCGAGCAGCCAGGTCACCCCCAGCTGCTTGAATCCCCAGATGTTGGCCCGGGAATTCAGTTGCGAGGGAGATATCCGGTGGCCGCGCCCGTGCCGGGGAAGAAATGCGACCGGAATCCCGTCCAATTCGCCCACCAGATAGCTGTCGCTGGGATCGCCGAACGGGGTGTCGAGTACGACCTCTTGCAGCCCGCTGACGTTTTCGATGTCGTAAAAACCGCTTCCGCCGATTACTCCGAAGAAGGCGTCAGGCATGGCGGTGCATCCGTAGTGGGGGAAGGGGCGGCAGATGATCTGGGGCGCACAACGTGGCGCCGGCGCGAGCCGGAAAGATTATCGCGCCCGCCGTGCTGCTACCCGAAGGGCGAGAAACCCGGGAAGCTGGGCATTCGTCCGCGCGCGATCTGGCGCATCATCGTGCGCATGGTCGAGAACTGGTTCAGCAGCTGGTTTACATCGCGCGGGGTGGTACCCGAACCGGCCGCAATCCGGCGTCGGCGCGAACCGTTGATGATGGATGGGTCCGAACGCTCGGCCGGCGTCATGCTCAGGATGATCGCCTTGGTGCGGTCCAGCTCGCGCCCGGCTAGCGCCTCCTGGATCTTGCCCCGGTCACCGAGCCGCGACATGCCCGGGATCAGATTGGCCACCTGGGCCAGCGAACCCATGTTTTCGATCTGGTCGATTTGTTCGAGAAAGTCGGTCAGGTCGAAGCTGGCGCTGCGCAGCTTCTTCTCCATCCGCGCGGCGGCCTCGGCATCAATGCTGGCCTCGGCCTTCTCCACCAGCGTTATCACGTCCCCCATTCCCAGAATCCGCGAGGCCAGCCGATCGGGATGGAAGCGCTCAAGGGGTTCGATCTTTTCACCCGACCCGATGAACTTGATCGGCACCCCGGTGGCCGCCCTGATCGAGAGCAGGGCCCCACCGCGGGCATCGCCGTCCAGTTTGGTCAGCACGAGTCCGGTGAGTTTGAGGCGGCGGTGGAATTCACTGGCCACGTTGACCGCTTCCTGCCCGGTCATTGCATCGACCACCAGCAGGACTTCGGTCGGGTCGATCTGCCGGGCCACCCGTTCCACCTCGTCCATCAGGTCACCGTCGATCTGCAGGCGACCGGCGGTATCCACGATCACGTCCGAGGCACCCAGCGCTTCGGCCTTGCGTACCCCGTTGCGGGCGACGTGCTCGGGTTTCGAATTGATCGATTCGGAATGGATCGGGGCGTCGATCTGACCGGCCAGGGTCTGCAGCTGCTCGATCGCGGCCGGGCGTTTGAGATCACAGGCCACCAGCAGCGGCTGCCGGCCCGACTCCTTGATTTGCAGGGCAAGCTTGGCGGCGCTGGTAGTCTTGCCCGACCCCTGCAATCCCGCCATCAGGATCCGGCGCCCGCCGGATTTAGCCGGGGCCAGTTCGCTGGCCTGGCCGCCCAGCAGGGCGGTGAGTTCGTCGTGGACGATTTTTATCAATTGCTGGCGTGGCGAGACGCTCGAGAGGACCTCGCGCCCTACTGCGCGCTCACCGACCGAACGCACGAAATCGCGTGCCACCCTGAGTTGGACATCGGCTTCCAGCAGCGCGACGCGGACCTCCCGCATCGCCACTTTTATGTCGCTCTCGCGGATCCGGCCCCGTCCCGAGACCTTCTTGATTACGGCGTCCAGCCGTTCGGAAAGCCTTTCAAGCAAGTTCAGTTCTCTTCCGGGCGCCGCGCACGGCGTGAATCAGCGGTCGTCAAGAGTCTAGAAAGACCGGCACATGCCGGACTGTGGCGCCGCTAAAATTCCACTCTGGCGCATTCGTCTAGCGGCCCAGGACATCGCCCTCTCAAGGCGAAGATCGCGGGTTCGAATCCCGCATGCGCTACCACAATACCCGGAAGCGGCGAAGGGTGGGCTTACCCACGCCGGCGCGGACAGCGTTCCCGCCGACCTGGGATCGAGGTGGCTGGTGGACTCGTCACGGGCGAGGTTCCGAGCTCAAATCCTGCCGGCCCGCGTGCGTACGTACCGGTCAACGCTCCGCTCCCTAACCCATTTTGGGGCTGATCAAGCGTTGACCGCAGTCTCCCAATGACCAAAAGAATTGATAATCAAGTATCAATTCCCCTTCATTGCAAATCACGAGCAAGACTTCCAGAGGATTGGCCGCATGACCAAAATGGGCACTTTACGGGAGCGGATCCGGTTCCCGGGACGATCGCGCCTACATCAGGTCGCGATCGTGGGAGCCGGTCCAGCCGGCCTCGGATGCGCGGCCGCCCTGAGGGAATTCGGCGTCGACGACGTCGTAATCCTAGATCGCCATGAGATCGGCGCCTCGTTCCGACGGTGGCCGAATGAGATGCGCTTCATCACCCCGTCATTCACGTCGAACGCGTTCGGGGCACTCGACCTCAACGCGATCGCCCCCGGAACCTCCCCCGCCTACTCGCTCGGCCAGGAACACCCCAGCGGCGGCGCTTACGCCCAGTACCTCGACGCCGTCGCCCAGTACTATCAGCTCCGGGTGGCGCCCGGGGTAGATGTCTGCTCGCTTGCCACCGAGGACGACGGCACTTTCACGCTCACGACCTCCGACCGGCCGGTTCGGGCGCGGTACGTCATCTGGGCGGCCGGGGAGTTTCAGTACCCGGAACGCAACTCGATCGCCGGCGCGGACAACTGCCGCCACACTGCCGAGGTCGGCACATGGCGGGATCTTGAGGGCGACCGCTTCACGGTGATCGGCGGCTACGAGAGCGCCGCCGATGCGGCGGTTGGGCTCGCTCAGCTGCAAAAGAACGTGACCGTGCTGGCACGGACGGCGACCTGGCAGATCGACGAGCCGGACCCGAGCCTGACCCTCTCGCCGTTTACCCGCGAACGTCTCGCAAAAGCCCACGACACCGGCCTGGTGGACCTGGTCGAGGATGTCGACGTTGCGTCGGTCCGCGAGAACGGCGTCGCCTGGGTTGTCCGCGCCACCGACGGCCGAGAGTGGGCGAGCGCGACCCGGCCGCTCCTGGCCACCGGCTTTACGGGGTCGCTCGGCCACCTCGCCGGCAAGATCGAGTACGACAATACTGGCGCCCCCGTCATTACCGAAGAGGCCGACGAATCCACGGTGGTCCCGGGCCTGTTCATCTCCGGCCCGATGGTCCAGCACCGCGGCGTGAGCTTCTGCTTCATCTTCAAATTCCGCCTTCGCTTCGCGGTCATCGCCGACGCCATCGCTCAGCGCCTCGGATTGGACACCGCGGACGCGGTCGCGATGCGCCGCAGGGCGGGAATGTACCTCGACGACCTTTCTTGCTGCGCGGAAGACTGTGCTTGCTGAACGGAACCGCATCGATGTCCCAGGGACCCCCGCCACGCTGCTCGTGGGGCGCGAAGGCGTCGGCAAGTCCGCGCTATTCCGGGTCCTGACGGGACGGACTGGGCGGCCGGGTAACTCCCAAAGCGCCACCGGATCCGGCGGCGAATACATGCCTGAAGACCGCGTGTTCGTGGACACGCCGGGGCTGCACCGAGCCTCCGATGCGGACGCGGTACGGACCACATTGGCGGCGCTGGCCGACGCGGACCAGGTGCTGCTCGTCGCCTCCGCGGCGCAGCTCGACGAGGACCTTGACCTATTGCTGCCGCTAGTCCAGGGCAGGCGGGCGAGCATCGCCGTGTCGCGCTGGGATCTCGTGGCCGATCATGACCTGGCCCGCGAAGCGGTCGCGCGCATGGCGCGGGCGACCGGACTGCCATTCGTGACGCTGGACGCACGCCGGCCCGGCGACGCCGCGATTGAGGAATTGCATGCTGCGGTCGCGGCCCCCGGCACCGTCCGCCATGAGCGTATGCCGGTCAAGGCGGGGTGGCGAATCGAGCCCCAGCCTGGACTTCTCGACCACAAGGTTGCAGGTCCGGCGACAGCCATTGCCCTCCTCGTCCTGCCGGCCCTTCTCGCCGTGCTCGGTGCGAACCAGATCGCGGCCATTCTCGAACCGGTTACCCAGGCTGGCACGGTACCCCTGGCCGAGCGGCTAGCGGGCTGGCCGGGACCGCTCGGAGCAGTGCTGGCCGGCAACTACGGCCTGCTCACGATGGGGCCGCTGCTGTTCGTGTGGGCGGTCCCCACGGTGCTTGTCTACGCGCTGGTGATCGGCGTGTTCAAGACCAGCGGACTCGCCGATCGCATTGGGACGACGCTTCACCCCTTGTTGCGCCACGTGGGCCTGCACGGACGCGACGTTACGCGGACGCTGATGGGATTCGGCTGCAACGTCCCGGCGATCGTCGCGACCAATGCATGCTCTGCCTGCACCCGGCGGACAACGGTCGGCGCGATCGCCTTCGGGTCCGCCTGCTCCTACCAGCTTGGCGCGACCCTGGCAGTCTTCGCCGCCGCGGATAGAAGCAGTCTCGTCGTGCCGTACCTGGCGCTGCTTGTCTCAGCCACGCTCGTCTACACCCGCCTGACCAGTGACCCGGCCGCGCGGTCGACACTGAATGAACTCCTCATCGAACCGCGCACGTTCCTGACCCGGCCCTCGTTCGCAGCCGTCGGCGCGGAGGCACGAGAGATGGTCTGGGCATTCATTGGCACGGCGATCCCGACCTTCTTCGCGATCGCAATGGTCGCCTCGCTCCTCGATTGGTCGGGCGTTCTCGATGCAGCCGGTCGGCTGCTGGCGCCGGCAATGGCCGTATTCGCACTACCGGTGGACTCGGCCCTGCCGACCGTACTCGCCGCCATCCGCAAGGACGGCATCCTGCTGCTGGCCGAGGAAGGTACCGTGGCCTCGCTAAGCGCAACCCAATTGCTGGTGGCAACTTTTCTGGCCGGCACGATGCTGCCTTGCCTGGTCACCACGATTACGATTGGGCGCGAACTTGGGTTGCGGTTCACGGGCGGGCTTATCGTGCGTCAGGCCGCCTTCGCCATCGCGGTCGCCGTCGTCGTCGGCTGGTCCGCTGCCGCGTTCAGTGGGTGATGGTCCAAATCATGGCTTTGGTTAGGCTGCATCGCTAACACCCCAGGGTGGCGAGCACTAGAGCGATTCCTTCTGCGAGCCGGATTTCCCGGGCGGCCGCGGTGGCGCGCGACTACGCCACGCGCGGAGGAACCGCCATCTGTGGATTGAGATTCTGTGTCAAGGGATAGGACCACAAGGCACAGCGACTGGGCGTGCGGCGTCGCCGAGTTCAGGCGAACGAACACGCGATCTCCTCAGCGGAGGCGGGAGAATTGCGACGTTGGGGCCGAGTCGGTATTTGTAAAGTCGCGCTGAAATCGGCCGCGTTCGTGAGACTTTCTGGACCCCGTGGGGCCGAGTAGGGATTTCAATCGCCCGGAGGTGAGGACCGTGGTCAACCTCAGCGGCGGTGAGGCCCTGGCCAAGTCACTGGCCAGGGAGGGTGTCGAGGTAGTCTTCGGCATCCCGGGTATCCAGACCTACGGGATCGTTGCCGGCCTGCGCGACGAGTCGGGTATCCGCCTGATTGCGACCCGCCACGAGCAAGCCGCCACGTACATGGCCGATGGTTACGCGCGCGCCTCCGGGAAGCCGGGCGTGTCGCTGGTGGTGCCCGGAGTGGGTCTCTACAACGCCGCCGCCGGCCTGGCCACGGCCTACGCGCGCTCCTCACCTGTACTCGTCATCGCCGGCCAGGTGCCGCGCGCCGCAATCGGCAAGAACGCCGGAGCCGTGCACGAGGTCCTGGACCAGTCCGACACGGTCCGCCCGGTCACCAAGTGGCGGGGAGCGGCCATGAGGCCCCGCGAAATCCCCGCCGCCGTAAACGAAGCGTTCCGGCAGATGCGCAGCGGTCGGCCGCGTCCGGTGCTCATCGAGATGCCGCCCGAGGCCGGCGTGGAGCGGGAGGACGTGGAGTTGCAGGATCCGGCGCCGGCTTCGCCGATCGTTCCGAATCCGGAGCTGCTGCGTAAGGCGGCCCGCATCATCGCCGATGCGCGTCTGCCATTGATTTACGCGGGCGGCGGGGTGGTCAGGTCGGACGCTGAGGGTGTCCTCGTCAAGCTGGCCGAGGCAACGAACATTCCGGTCATCACCTCAAGTGGCGGCAAGGGAACCATCCCCGACTCCCATCCGCTCTCCTATGGCTCGTGCTTCAGCCCCCGGGGCGAGCGACAGGAGATGAACCAGCTTTTCGACGTGATGGAATCCGCCGACGTAGTGATCGGAATCGGAGCGCGCTTCTCGCTCGGCAATCCGGCCGGCAACGCGTCCACGTTGGTGAACATCAACGCCGACGAGGAGGAATTGACGCGAATCCAGGCCAACACCATTCCCCTTCACGGCGACGCACGGGCGACCATCGAAGCGATGCTCCCGCACCTTGCCGACGCCGGGGCGGGCAATCGCCCGTCTCCCGCCGCGGCCGTGAGGGCGGCACGCAACCTGATCGCCTACTACGACATCAGGCTTCACGAGCCCCAGTACCCGATCCTGGAGGCCATCCAGGGCAGCATTCCGGAAGAATCGATCATCGTCTGGGATGTCACCCAGTTCGCCTACTACGCCCGGACCCACTACAGGGTCAACCACCCGAAAACGTACATCGACTCCGGTTACCAGTTCAACGTCGGTTACTCATTCCCCACGGCGCTGGGGGCTAAGGTCGCCCGACCCGAGCGGCCGGTGCTCTGCATGGTCGGCGACGGCGGATTCCTCTACAACGCGTCGGAACTCGCCACCGCCATTCAGCACGGCATCAACATAACGACCGTGGTCTTCAGGAACGACTCCTATGGCAACGCCGCCCGCGATCTGGATCTGGCGTTCGGCGGAACCTACGGCACCGATCTGCACAACCCGGACTTTGTCAGATTCGCAGAGTCATTCGGCGCGATAGGGATCCGGGCGGGCGGCCCCATGGATCTTGAAACGCTGCTACCGGCGGCGCTCGAGCACAACGCGCCGGTGGTCATTGACGTGCCCTTCGGGGACATGCCGATGCCGCGGGCCCAGCAGTTTGCGCCACTCTATGAACTGCCCTGGACCCGGCCCCAGGATGGGTTGATCGACTCGTGAGTCAGATTCCGGCGCGACATAGCAACTTCATCTCCGCGCGCCGCTTTTCGGGCCGGGCACGACCGGCCGTAAGGTCGCAGATCATCACCTTTGGGCCCGATACTCGGCAAGAAAGCTGAGTTGCGCCCGCTGGGTCCGATCCAGCACCATCCGTCCGCAAGACCGCATATGCGGGGGATTGGTTCTGCGCCAAGTCGGCGGCGGACATCTGATTCGCCGCATTGCCATTTGGGCCAATTCCGGTCGCGGTTCTGGACGACCCACGCCGCCAGTTGATCCGGCAGGTCAGGCGGCCCCGGCCGCCCGTCCGGAACGCGTGCCGGGCAGTGAATTGCGACCTATCCAGACTTCGCCCGGTTCGTAGCCGGGGATTTCCCCGGGCGCGGTCGATGACGACGATTGATGGGCCGCCAGCAAATCGCGGTCGGCTTCAGAATCGCGTCGGTAAAGGGCCAGCAGACCCAGCAGATAAATGCGCTCGATCTCGCCCCGCCAGGAGCGCGGCCTGGGCCAGACCGAAAACCCCATTCGCCGGGCGCCGCGGAAAAGCAGGGTCGTGCCGGTCACGGCGACGAACCCGGCATCTCGCTCGCTGAAGGCGCCCGCTTCAGCGCGTTCGGCCAAGGTTGCCAGGTCATGGCGCATCGCCCGGATGAACCCCCAGGCGCGTTTCCCGAGCATCGAGTACTCGGACCCGGCCAGCACCTCGTTGCGCATGTGAATCCGGCATATCCGGTCGCCCCTGGACACGGTGGTCCCATCGCCCAGTTGCACCCCGCGCGGCGCGTGGTAGGTTTCGAACCCGTATAAGAGGACGCTTCCCTCGCTGACCGGGGAAAGCCCGTGCCAGCGGACATAAAGCCGGTCCCACAACCACCAGATCCAAAGCAGGCCGGCCGGCCGGCCGGGAGATCGATGGGCCGCCGTATGCAGCACGAATTTCAGGATCGTCATCGCGATCCGGCGGCCCAGGGGCGGGGATGGCGTTGCGATCGGAACCGGCCCACCGGCCGCGTAGCGACCCCGCCCGATTCCCAGGTACCCAAGCGACCAACGCAGCAGCATCCAGAACATCCCCAGCCGCCAGGGCATTCCGCGGAGGCGGCGCGGCGAGGTGAGGATGCAGAGCCCGTCGGCGGCCACGTCACCGACCAGCGGCATGGCCCCGACCCGTTGCAGACGCCCGCCGTCAAAACGCAGCTGGCGGGCCGCGCGGCGCATCAGGTCCACATCCTCGGCCAGCCGCAGATCAGGCCTGAATCCTCCCAAGCGTTCGAAGAGAGTCCGGTCCAGGTAACCCATCTGGCAGTGGACGCCCAGCAACGCCTTTCCGAACTCCATCACTCCGAAGAAACCGCGCTCCCAAACATCTTCGGAGTCGGCAAGCACCTTGATGCTGCCGCCGCGCGCTCCGCCTCGCCAGGCAGAGGCGACGGCGTTGGCGACGTTGGCCCCCAGGGTTGAGTCGGCGTCCAGGAATATGAGCACGTCGCCCCGGGCGGCGGCGGCGCCCGAATTCTTCGCCCGCGCGGCGCCGCGACCCGATTCACTCACCAGACGAAGACGTGGTGCGCCCGGGCCACGTGCCGACCAGGCCCTGGCGACCTTTTCGGCTTCGGCGAGGGTGCGGTCCTGGGAATCGTTGTCAACCAGCACCGCTTCCAGCCGCTCCGCCGGGAAACGCTGCTGGTACACCGAGTCCAGCGCCCGGGCCACGTGGGCCTGCTCGTTTAGGGCCGGAATCACCACCGAAATCGAAGGTGAACCGCCGCGGTCCGACATATCCGCGGCGGCGGCTGGATCGGTCAGGTCCAGGAGCTGGCCGGCCGTGACCAGCTGGCGGCCCTGGCGGAGCGAATCGAGTCGTTCCAACACCCGGTCCAGGGCGCGGCTTCCGGCCAGATTCTGTGGATGCAGGAACACCTTCACGTTGGGACTCTGTTCCAGACCGTCCCAGGCGACACGGGCCCCGACCGCGATTGCTCCGTTGCCCAGTTGCACCAGCCATTCGTGGAGTCCGCCGACTCCCATGTACCCCTGCCAGGGAGTAAGGACCGTCCTTCCGGTCGCAAGGTCGCACAATTTCGACTGCTCCAGCAGGTACTCGAATCCGGCCGCCGCAATTCCGGCCCGGCCGGCCTCGTTCAGCAGCCACCCCGGGGCGCAGAATCCCCGCGGTTCCACACCCAGCGCATCCGACAGGACCCTGCGCGCGGACTCGGCGGCGCCCTGAGCCGACCGCTCCGAGCGGGTCAGGAATTCGGCCGCGCGGGGCGCGAATCGAGCCCCCAAGAAGAGTTGCCGCGGCGAGCCCGTGAGCGTTCCGTGGACCGAATGCGTCCAACCGTGAGCCACGATCTCGCTTCCGCCTTCAATCTCTTGCCGCAGCAGCGAGCACAACCGCCGGTCCTGGGCCAATGGCCAGCAACCGTCCAGATTGGGTATGACCTTCAGGACCCGACGCTCGATCTGCAGCCGGTCGAGCTCCGCCAATAGAGTGCCCACGCCCTCGGCAAAGGGCGGCGCCACGTCGTGAACCGTGACCAGCAGGCGCGGCCGGACTGCGGATTCTTCGCCAACCGCGGATCGTCGCCGGTTTGCCAACGACCAGCCCCCCTTCGCCGGGTCCATCGTCCCACCCTCGGCCGATCTTGACAATCTTGCAACGGACGGTCGCCTAGTGATCGCCCGTACTCGAGCCGATCGGCACGACCGCCAGTCTGCCCGGCCGTGCCCGATATTGTTGCCCAACCCGCAAATCTCGCCCGCCGCCGGGTTCCGAAAATTTGGTGGCGGAGAGGATCCGCCTGAATTCCAAATCGCCGCAGGTAGCAAACGGAGGGGCCGGAACTGGACGAGAGTTCGCCGCAGCGCGCGGGCGATCGCGCCCGTATCGATCGGCTGGGGCACCGGCGACGAAGTCTTGTGCAGACTCCTGATTCGGGATTCACCGGCCGGGCAGGAAGCTGGCCGCGGCGCCGCATGCTCGGGTTCTCGCTCGGAATCGCCCTGGGCCTGCCTTCCGTGCTCGGGGGCTGTGTGGCGGATTCCGATCTGACGGTGTTTACCGCAGCCAGCGCCCAGGACGCGCTCGCCGACGTGGCGCGCCGCTACGCGGGTGCCGCCGGCCGAGGGGTCAAAATCGCGCCCGGCGGTTCTTCGGCCCTGGCCCAGCAGATCCGACACGGGGCTCCCGCCGACATCTACATCTCCGCCAACCCGGGTTGGATGGATGCCCTGGAGCGGGAGGGGCTCACCGAACCCGGTTCGCGCTTCGACCTGCTGTCAAATTCGCTGGTCCTGATCGCCCACGGAAGCGACGCCGAACCGGTCGCGATCGGACCGGAGCTAAATCTGGCCGGCATGCTGGGCCGGGGAAGGCTCGCGATGGCGTTCGTAGACGCCGCCCCGGCCGGAATCTACGGCAAGGAAGCGCTCCGGGCGCTGGGTCTCTGGGATTCGGTCGCCGGGAGTCTGGCGCAGACCGACAACGTCCGCGGCGCATTGGCCCTGGTGGCCACCGGCCAGGCGCGCTTGGGGGTCGTTTACGGCACTGACGCCTTCGCCGAAGACGATGTCACGGTGATCGGCACCTTCCCGGCCCGGAGTCACCCGCCAATCCTTTATCCCGCGGCCGCCGTGGCTGCCAGCACCCACCCTGACCGGTCCGCGTTTCTCCGGTTCCTGCGCGGGCCGCAGGCGCGGGCGGCTTTTGCGGGTCACGGATTTGAATTCGTCGCCGGCTGATTCGACCAGATGTTCGGACTGAGCCCTTCGGAGCTGGACGCGCTGGCGCTGACCGTGCGGATCTCGGTTCTGGCCACGCTCGCCAGCGTTCCGCCGGGGGTCCTGGCCGGCTACGCGCTGGCCCGCTGGAGCTTTCCCGGCAAGGGGCTGCTCAACGTCCTGGTGCACCTGCCCCTGGTGCTACCGCCGGTGGTAACCGGTCTGCTTCTGTTGCTGCTGCTTGGGTCGCGCGGGCCAGTGGGGGGATTGCTTGAGGACCTGGGCCTGGTCCTGGCGTTCCGTTGGACGGGGGCGGCACTGGCGGCGGCGGTAATGGGTTTCCCGTTGATGGTGCGCGCGATCCGGCTGGCCGTCGAATCGGTCGATCCGCGACTGGAGCAGGCCGGCGCCACCCTGGGCGCTTCGGGGCCCTGGGTATTTGCGACCATCACGCTGCCGCTGATTCTTCCCGGGGTGCTTACCGGTGCGGTCCTGGCGTTCGCCCGGGCAATGGGCGAATTCGGAGCCACCATAACGTTTGCGGCCAGCATCCCAGGCGAGACAACGACCCTTGCGACGGCGATTTATGCGTTTCTGCAGGCGCCGGGGGGCGAGTCCTCGGCCCTGCGCCTGGTCGTGATCTCGATCATCGTGGCGATGCTGGCGCTGGCGCTGTCGGAGACCCTGTCCCGGCAGGTGGCGCGCAGGATTTCGGGGTCATGATCCTGGAAGTTCGGGTGCGCCACCGGTTCGGCCGGTTCGGGCTGGACGTTGATTTCACGGCCCCGCCCGGCGTTACGGTGCTGTTCGGGCGATCCGGTTCCGGAAAGACCTCGATCGTCAATGCCGTCGCCGGGCTGCTGCGCCCGCGCGAGGGACGGGTGGCGGTCGGCGACAGGATCCTCTTCGACGACGCCCGCCGGATAAACCTCCCGCCGCACCGCCGCCGGCTCGGCGACCTATTCCAGGAAGGCCGGTTGTGTCCGCACCTCTCGGTCCGGCAGAACCTTCTTTACGGGCGCTGGTTCGCCCGTCGCCACGCCGCCGGCTCCAACCTCGACCGGGTGGTGGAGATGCTGGGTATCGGCGACCTGCTGCAGCGACGTCCCGCCTCGCTGTCGGCCGGCGAGAAGCAAAGGGTCGCGATCGGGCGGGCGTTGCTGGCCGAGCCCAGCATCATCCTGGCCGACGAGCCGTTGGCCGCCCTAGACGAACCCCGCAAGGGCGAGATCCTCCCCTACTTCGAGCGCCTGCGCGACGAAGTATCAGCCCCGATCCTGTACGTGAGCCACTCCGCCGCCGAGGTCGCCCGCCTGGCGACCACCGTCGTGGCCCTGAGCGATGGCCGGGTCGTCAGCCAGGGTCCGGCGTTGCAGGTACTGGGTGATCCGCAGGTAACGCCGCTGGGTGCGCGCGCCGCGGGAGCGGTGCTCGAGGCGATCGTGCGCCAACATCATGCCGACGGACTGAGCGAACTCGACGCCGGCGGTGCCCGACTCTTTCTGCCGCGCGTCCCCCACCCGCCCGGAGCCCGCATCCGGGTCCGCGTGGCCGCCCACGAGGTGTTGCTCTCGCGCCGGCGGCCCGAGGACATTTCAGCCCTGAACGTCCTCCCCGGCCGGGTGGTGGAGGTCCACACCGGGCGGGGACCGGGCGCCATCGTCTCGGTGCAAACCGGTGCGGGCCGACTGCTGGCCCGCATAACCAGGCGCTCCGAGCAGGCCCTGGGGCTCAAGCCCGGCATCAGTTGCTACGCGGTGATAAAGACGGTGGCGATCGCTCCCGAAGACATCGGGGGCTAGGATTTGGGCGGTTATGATCTCCGCGGTCCGCGCCGCGCAGCGTGCTGCCGACGGGCCGCCCCTGACCATCAATCGAGGTCCCGATGACGCTAAATCCCTACCTGACCCTCGGCGGCAATTGCCGGGCGGCGTTCGAGTTCTACCGATCCGTGTTCGGCGGTGATTTTTCGATCCTTGAAACGTTCGGAGAGGCTCCGGGTGACATGGAGATGGAGGTCAGCGAGGAAGAGCTCGAGAACATCATGCACGTTTCCCTGCCCATTGGCGAGAGTGTGCTCATGGGTAGCGACGTGCCCTCGGCTTACGGAACGCCGATCCCGCCGGCCAGCAACCTTTCAATCTCCTACGCGCCCCCGAACCGCGGCGAAGCCGACCGGGTTTTCGGAATGCTCAGCGACGGCGGGACCGTGACCATGCCGTTGGGCGTGATGTTCTGGGGTTCGTACTTCGGTGCTTGTATCGACAAGTTTGGGACCAACTGGATGATCAACTGCGAGTCCGAAAACTGATTCAGAATTGGGACGCTGCAATTCCGAGCCGGGCACCGCCGTTGGTCGACGGCCTGGGCCGCCAAATGAGCAGTACGGCATTGAATTGCCAAGATCCGGTCCCGATTCCCCGATTTCTCGTCCAGTAAGGACCCCTATGCGCAACGATGTGATTCCCGCCAAACCGGCCACCACCGATCGGCCGCTGATCGCCGAGATCAAGCAACGCTGGAGCCCGCGGGCATTCGACCCGGACCGGGAAATCGATGCCGAGACTTTGGCGACGCTGCTCGAGGCCGCCCGCTGGGCTCCGTCATCATTCAACGACCAGCCCTGGCGCTACCTGGTCTTCGACCGCACCGACCGCCGGGCGCGGGCCAAGGCCGAAGCCTGTCTGTTCGACGGCAACTCCTGGGCCCGCAACGCATCCGTGCTGATCATTTCGGCCGGCGCCCGGACATCGGGACGAACCGGCCGGCCGAACCGATTCGTCCTGCACGATACCGGCATGGCCACCATGAACCTGATCCTGCAGGCGATCTCCCACGGGCTCGTATCCCATCAGATGGGCGGCTACGACCGCGAGCGCGCACGGGCCGAATTCGAAATCCCGGAAGAATTCGAGCTGGCGTCCATGATCGCGATCGGCTACCCGGGTGATCCGGCCCTGCTGGCGCCTGAAGTTGGCGAGCGCGAGGCCGCGCCCCGTCAGCGCAGCCAATTCTCAGATTTTGTATTCGCCGGAACCTGGGGCAACCCGCTGGGCGAGGATTGAACCCGGTCCAATCAGCCGGAGGGGAACCAGGTCCGGTCCAGTTCGCGCCCCTCGGTCAGCCCGTCGCTGACCGGTTCGCCATCGACCTGAATCTGCAGCGCACCGCCGTCGTCGCTCTTGATGCGGACCGACTCGCTGGCGGTCCAGGCGTGAAACTCGCCGGGCGCCACCAAGCTGCTGAACACTACCTCGCCGTCCACGATCGCTTCCAGGAACGCCTCGCGGTCGGCGGTAACCGAGAGCATCAGTTCGGGGGCGGGGGCCGCCTCGGCGGCTACCGTGGCGGCCGGCGGCGTTGCCGCCGCCACGGATTCGGCGGTCTCCTCGGCGGAGTTGTTGCGCGCGATCAACAATAGGGCCGCCACCAGAATCACCGCCCCAAGCGCTGCGAGCAGATAGGGCAGCTGCCCCCGGCCGATGACCCAGCCCGAGGCTCCCGATTCGAGGGTCACGGATTCGCCGGCCGGCGGCCCCAGCTGCAACATCAGCGCATCCAGCGCCGGAGTGGGGTCCTCGCCCAGCCCGCGGGCGTAAACCCGGATGTGCCCGACGATGTAGGCCCGGAACGGGGCGTGAACAAAATCATCGTGCTCAAGGGCGGCGATCCGCTCCGGTCGCAACCGGGTCAGGACCGCCAGTTGCTCGAGCGAATAGCCGTGCGCCTGGCGCATTTCGCGCAGTATCTGACCGGCCGTCACCGGGGCCTGCGGCACCGCGTCGCCGGCGGGTTGTTGCTCAGACACTTGGTTTCTCGCCCAGGTCGAATTCCGGCACCCCGACTAGGAGCACTCCGAGTTCGTCCAGGGATTCATCCCTGGCCGAGGCGGCAATCACCTGCTCCAGGATCGCGGTCATGTTATCGCGTAGTTGTTCGGTGCTGGCCGTTGGGTCCGCCGTAAGTTCGAGTTGCTCGCGTTCGTCCGCCAACACGTCTTCAGTCAGACCGGCGACGGCAGCGCGCACCTGGTCGTCCGGATCCTCGTACCGCAGGCGCGCGTCGACGAAGGCGCGGGGATCCTTGACCAGGTAGTCAAAGCGGGCGCTCAACGTGGCCACCGAATCGTTTGCGGCCTGCCCGATGTCGACCTCTATCGTGAGCGAATTCTCAAGCCTCGAGATCTGTTCGCGGCGCGTAAGCGGCGGCGGTCCCGCCCAGTACCAACCGGGACCGGTCACCGCGATCGCCGCGTCCGAACCCTCGAAATTCACCCCGGTGACCGTTTGCCGGGTCAAGTCCACGAAATTGATCGCTCCCGGCGGCTGCCAAAGGGTGTTGGTCCGCACGATCTCAAACTGGTCGTCGGCCAGGCGGAAGACGCCGGCCATGGCAATAAGTAAGAGTGCGATGACGATTCCGCCGATCGGCTTGAAGATCGCCTGCAGCCAGGCCGAGCCGCCCGGGTTCACGTCAGGGTCGTAGGCGGAGGCAACGTTCTTGAGGCGCAGCTGGGCGCGGCCGCCCAGTCCGCGCGGGCCGTTGGAAAACGCGTACACCGACTGGGCCAGGTCGCTGTAGGCAGAGGCCGCCGGCAACAGCCCAAATTCCAGCGCCAGCCGTTCGAGTCGCCAGAGCACGCCGGCCAGGCGACGCGCATCGCTGTGCGGCAGGCCCGCCCTCCCGCCGACCAGCGCGCGGGCCTCGGCTACGATGTCCGACGCCGCTTCCAGAAACCCGTCCTCGAGCGCGCCGCCATCGGCGATCGACAGGCGCGGATTCCTGGGCAATCGCGGCAGCGGCGGAGCCCTGCGCAGCTGCGCGATCACCAGCGCCAGGCCGGGCACCGAACAGATCAGCCCGGCCAGCGGCAGCCCGCCGATGTTGGCTCCAGCCGAGCCAACGAATGCGGCGGCGGCATCGCCGACCAGCGGCAGCGGACCCATTGCCAGGCCGAGCGCCCCCAGCAATGACGCCACCAGGAACGGCAAGCCAAGCGCGACCATGACCAGATATGCGGTCTGGCCGAAGAACCGGCGACGCGCCGCGGAGTGGCGGCCAACGAGCTGTCGTTCCAGTTCGGCGACCTGAGCGGTCCCCAGATCGGGTCGCTGGCCGAGCAGACCGCGCTCTGAGTCCCCGGAAGCCATCGCGGCGTGAACCAGGTTGCGGTCATGGGTCAGCAGCCAGCCCCCGCTCAGCGGATTGGGGGCCACGCAGTAGGTCGCGGCCGGCAGGTCGATGCTTGCCGGCGCGGGTTCGGCAACCGGCTCGGCGGCCTCGACCCCGGGCGTTTCGGGCTGGGCCGGATCGGTAGAGGATTCCTGGGCCTGGTCCTCATCGATTTCTTCGATCTCTTCAACTTCGAAGACCTCGAAGTCCTCCGGTTCGCGCATGCCTTAAGGCCGATCCAGGGAGCCGGACGCGGCGCCGGCGATGACGGCCGAGGCGGCCGCCAGTAGGAAATTGGCACGCCGCGCTGGATCGTCCATGGTCCCGTACGCGCTGAGCCCGTCGGCGCCCAGCCGCCAGCGCGCAAAGGCGGCCGCCGATACCGCGCTGCTGGCCCCTCCGAGATCCAGATAAACGCCTGGTTCGGCCGGGATCAAGCCGGCCCCGAACGCGGCCCGCAACTCGGCCAGATTGCGCGTATAGCCCACCGCCAGTTCGTCCTCGGCCAGCTTGTCCGGCACCGGCCGGAAACGCCGGCGCAAGCCGCCGAACCGCAGGTGAGCGGACATGAAGCGGGCTATTTCGTGCTCGCGCAGGCGGGAGAGCCGAGCCCGCGCCCGCTTGTAGCCGCGGGCCGCCGCCGAACCCGGCCAGTCGCGCTTGAACGCGGCCGCCAGCTGGCGCTCCAGCTCCGCCAGGGCCTCGGGTGGGAGGCTGGCCATGATGGTGAGAAACCCATCCTTTTCACCCAGCCCGCGCGCGCCGCCGGCATCTCGCAGGCTCAGCAGCACGTCGGGCCGATTTGATTCCAGGTGGGCGGTCAGACTGGCCCAGAAACCGCGCACGCCCAGCGCTCCCGAGCGCGCCAGAGCGGCCCCCAGGAAATCGCCGCCGGCCGGGGTGCTGCCCCGACTGCGTCTGGCCTGCGGGAACTCGATCACGTAGATGCGCACCAGGCAGGCGTGCAGGAGCCGCTGCCGATCGGTCGATCCGGATCCCAGCGCCCGGATCAACGCGCGCGCCGCCACCCGTTCGGGGCCGGTCGGGGAGAGGGGGGCGATTTCAATCGCCAGGCTGCGCCCGGAAGTCCCGCCGCCGATCGTGTAGACGTTCAGGTCCGCCGACAGACCGGGCTGGATCGAGGCGCTGGCGATCCGTTCAACGTCGTAGGCCAGCTCGAGTTCGCGGAGCTGATCCTGCCAGTCGGCCCCATCGCTGAGCTGCTTGTAGAGGTCCCCGTAAACGACCGGGATGCGGATGTTTTCCTCAACCATCGTCCCGGCTCCAGCCCTGGTCGTCGTCAAGCGGCTCCGCGCCGGCGTCGATGACCTCGATTTCGGCATCGGTCGCTTCGGCCTCTCCTCCGGGGCCGCCGGCCAACAGCGGGCGGTCGAGTCCGGCCGCCGGGGCCAGCCACACCCCATCGACCTGTCCGGGGTGCAGGCCGCTCGGCTCGGCCAGGAGTTGTTCGTATAGGAATTCGGCCTCCGGCAGGGCCAGCGAGCGGGCCAACGAGCTTGCGCCCAGGTACGCCGATCGCTCATCGGTCTCGTCGTCGAACAAGTCCCCCAATCGGGCCAGCCCGGAATGGGCCGAGCGGATCGTCGGGCTCGCCGCCAGGTTTTGCGGCCGTCCGAGCTTGGGGGTCCGACGCCGCGTCCGCAGACCGGCCTTGGCCAGCATCCAGATGCCCGCCAGGGCCGGGATCGCCATTCCCTGCGCCGAGGCCAACAGGCCCAAGCCGAGCGCGAATTCATAGATGTTGCGCAGCACCGTAAAGCGCCGCCGAACCGTTCCCGGGCCAGGCCGCGTGGCGTAGAAAATCCGTTGCGCCTCGGCGCGGGCGGCCAGTTCGACCCCGACCCAGTCGAGCTGCCGTTCGCCGCCGTAGCAGATCTTGATGGCCTGCGGCGGATCGGTCGGAGCGATCGCCATGAGGCGCCGCGAGGCCCGCGAGACCCTCACCCAGGTGCCTTCCGCCAAGGGAATGGCCAGACAGATGACCTCCATCTAGGTGGCCCTGAAATCGAGCGGACGAAGCTGCGCCGGATCGCGCAGCCCCCGGTAGAACGCCACCGCCTGCAACCATCCGATCGAGCGGGCTGCATTCTCGAAATCTATGTGGTTCGGGGCCTGACCGGAGGCCGTCAGCCCCCATATCTGCCCGATCCGCTGGACCGAGTTCCCGTCCAGGCCGGGACCGGCCGCCAGGATCCGGCCCGGCCGCCCGCGACGGCGGCGGCGCAGCAAGAGCTGGGCGCTCGAGGGCAGAAACCCGGCCGCCACCGCCACCAACAACACCGGCCACTGGGGAAACCCAGCGTCGATGAAGAAGTAGGCGAGCAGTCCCAGGATCGTCAGCTCGGCGATCGCGACCGGCACCCGCCGCAGCATGCTCCTGGCCCGCGGCCGGGGGACGCTGACCAGGCGTTGCTGGCATTCGGCGCGCAGGTAGTCGATCTCGCCCGGCGAAAGCTCGAATGGAGCGTATACCTCGAGCTGCAGCTCGCCGGCCGCGCTGAGCGAACGCTCGTCAAACATGACCGCGGCCCCGGTTTCGGTGGGCAGGATGAAGGCGTCCGCCGGTTGCAAATTTACGGCCCCTGACACTTTTCGGGCTTGAGCCGCGAACCGGGGTCCGCCAGGGGCCCGCGGCCGGCAGCTGTCGGGAGGGCGGGATAATCGCCCACACAGTGGTCCGGAGCCGATTTTCGCACCGGCCCAAACCCCGCCCCGGATATGAACCCCGCGCGCAATCACCCCATCCCCGAGTTCGACGTCGTCGTGGTCGGCGCCGGCCACTCCGGATGCGAGGCCGCGCTGGCGTCGGCGCGCATCGGCGCGCGCACGATGCTCGTCACCCAGAACCTTGCAAAAGTGGCCGGCATGCCGTGCAACCCGTCGATCGGGGGGCCGGCCAAGGGGCACCTGGTCCGCGAAATCGACGCCCTGGGCGGGGAGATGGCCCGCAACAGCGATCGTACCCAGTTGCAGATGCGCACCCTGAATACAGGCAAGGGGCCCGCCGTCCGCGCGATGCGCGCCCAGTGCGACAAGGCCCTCTATTCGCGGGCGATGGGCGCCGCGCTGCGGCGCTGCCAGGACCTGGTGCTTCGCCAGGCCCAGGTTGATCGCCTGATCTGGGAGCCGGACGGCACCCGTTCCTGGCGAATCGGCGGGGTCGTGACCGGCGACGGGGAAGCCATCCCGAGCCGCTGCGTGGTGATCACCACCGGCACGTTCCTCAACGGGCGGATCGTCATGGGCGAGCAGGTGTTCCAGGCCGGCCGCGCCGGGGAGCCGGCCGCATTCGGGATCTCCGAAGACCTCGGCGAGCACGGTTTTGAGCTCGGGCGCCTGAAAACCGGCACTCCGCCAAGGCTCGACGCCGAGAGCATCGATTACCGGCTGAGCGAGCTTCAGCCGGGTTCGCCCGATCCGCTTTACTTCTCATTTCTCGGTCCGGACGAGGAACATCGGCTGAGCGAGCCCGCCGCGGCCTGGTATCCGGGCGTGAGCGCCCGCCACTGGTCCCTGCAGATGCCCTGCTACAGCGTCCAGACCAATCCCCGTTCGCACGCGATCATTTCCGACAACCTGCAACGGGCGCCGATGTTCGACGGCACGATCGAGAGCGCCGGACCGCGTTACTGCCCATCGATCGAGGACAAGATCGTGCGGTTCGCGCAAAAGTCCTCGCACCAGCTGTTTCTTGAGCCGGAGGGTTTCGCCGACCGCTCGGTTTACGTCCAGGGCGCCAACACCTCGCTGCCGGCCGACGTCCAGCAGGCGATGCTCGAATCGGTTCCGGCGCTGGCCAATGCGCGCGTCCTGCGCTACGGCTACGCGATCGAATACGACTTTGTGCCGCCCCACCAGATCGATGCGACGCTGGAGGCCCGGTCCGCCGCCGGCCTATATCTGGCGGGTCAGATCAATGGCACCACCGGCTACGAGGAGGCCGCCGCCCAGGGCCTTCTGGCCGGCGTCAACGCGGCCCGAACCGCGACCGGCCGGGAACCGCTGACGATCGGCCGCCACCAGGGGTACATGGGGGTGATGGTCGACGACCTGGTCACCAAGGAACTGGACGAACCCTACCGGGTACACACCTCGCGCGCCGAATACCGACTGCTGCTGCGCCAGGACAACGCCGACCGACGGCTGACCCCGATCGCCGCCCGCCTGGGTCTGGCCGACCGGGAGCGGATGGACCGACTGGAGCGCAAGGAATCCCAGATCGCGCGGGCCGAGGGCTGGCTCGGGTCGTTGCGACTGGCGCCGGAACGGGTCAACCCCTACCTGCTGGGGCTGGGGCAGACCGCGGTGCGCGAGACGACCCCGGCGCACCGCCTGCTGGCGCGCCCCGGGGTGACCCTGAACGGTCTGCGCAAGCTGGCCGGAGAACCGGGATTTGCGGCCGAAGCCGCCGAGCAGGTGGAGCTGACCAGCCTGTACGCGGGCTACATCAAGCAGCAGCAGCGCCAGGTCGAACGGGCCCGATCCCAGGAGAACGCGTCCCTCCCGGCCTGGCTCGATTACTCAGGGATCCAGGGCCTGCGAACCGAGGCCCGAATCAAGTTGGCGCGCCACCGGCCGGCAACGCTCGGCCAGGCTTCGCGGCTATCCGGGGTGACCGCGTCCGACCTGGCGGTCCTGATGGTCCAGCTGCGCAGGGCGCAGGCGGCCTAGGCGGGCCGGTTGAACCCGGGCGTGACCTTCCTGGTCGCGGCCACAAAATCGGGATCTGCCGGGCGCACCGATCCGATCCGCAGCGCCCCGCCGGCCAGCACCAGTTCGTAGGCCAGGTGCTGCGGCAGGCCGGCCGC
>CAYXKQ010000001.1:21693-27433 GCA_964465715.1 uncultured Chloroflexota bacterium | reverse complement strand
TTACGTGTCGGGCCGGTTCCGAACCCGCGACTGGCGCGGCAACGACGGCCAGACGCGGACCGCGATGGAGGTTTCGGCCTCGGAAATGCTCATGCTCTCCGGCGACCGCGAAAGCTACGGCGGCGCTTCACCGGGGCGGGCCAGACCAACCTCCGGGGCGGTCGAGTCCTGGGAACAGGCCGGGTCGGGCCAGGACCGCAGCCGTCCGGCGCAGGGTGGACGCGGCCAGGAGCAGGAAATCGACATTGACGACCTACCCTTCTAGCTAGCCGCATCGATCCCGCTCCCACTCAGGTTCACCAACCAGAAAGATTGCCAATGTCAACCCAGTCAGGTTCATCCGAACACCGCTCGACCCGCAGCCCGGATACCCGTCGCCGTCCCGACATGCGCCGACGGCGGCGCGGCGCGATCGGGAACGTATTCGAGCCCGGTGAGGATGTCGTGCTCGATTACAAAGACGTCGACCGGATCCGCAATTTCATCGCCCCTTCGGGCAAGATCCTGGCCAGGCGCCAGACCGGTCTTGACGCCAAGCAGCAACGCAAGCTATCGCGGGCGATCAAGCGCGCCCGGTACCTGGCGCTCCTGCCCTATACCCAGCGCCGCTAAGCCGATCATCCGGCGTTAACCTCTCGCCAAGATGGCGGCACGCAGCAACCGACCACACAACCGCGGTCAACGGCGCCGGCAGCGTCGGGAGAGCGAACGGGTCTCGCGTCGGACCCAGATCGAAGCCGAACACCGCCTTGCCTGGCGGCAGCTGCCCCAGGTCCTGCGAACCTGGAATCGCCAACCGGACTTCAACCGCACCCAGGCCGGCACCAAGCTGGTTCAGGTCTTTGCCTGGCTGGTAACTCTGGTATTGCTGGCGGTACTGGGGTCGATGCTCTACTACAACCGGATCGGAATCGCCGGCAGCACGCAAGCCCGGATCGGCGAATCGCAGATCACGCTGCGCCAGATCGCGGTTGAACGCGATCTGCAGCGCTGGCGATCCGTCAGCGGTCTGAACGCGCTGGCCGCCGGGGTACCGGAGTTTGCCGAATTCGCACCGACCGAGGAGTCCGATGAGCTTGCGCGCGGTTACTTTGCCGCCGAGACGGGCGCACTAGACGACCTCGTCCACCGCGAACTGCTGCGCAGCCGCTATGGGGACGTCGAGTTCCCGGCCCAGGCCGAGTTCGCGTCCCTGCTGGCCGAATACGGCGGAGGCCAGGATGCATCAATCGAGAACCTGGCCGAACGCATCGGTGTCGATGCAGATGAGCTGGAGGGTCACCTGCGCGGCCTGGCCCTCGAGGATTACGCTCTGGCCCAGGCCCGCGCCGCCGTACCGCTATCGGCCGACCAGGTCAAACTGCTTATCCTGCGCTCGACAGACCGCGATTTGCTGGATGAACTGGCCGACCGGCTCGAGGCGGGTGAGCGTGACCAGGTGATCGCCAATGATGCCGAAAACACCGATTACACCGCGTTTGACTACGGGTGGAGTGTGCGCGAGCGGGTCCCGGCAACCTACGTGGACGACGTTTGGGAACAACCGATCGGCGAGGCCCACATCTACACGGTCGAGGATGCCAGCGACATACTTTTCTTCGTCGAAGGATTCGAGACCGATCGCACCATCGATGCCGAAACCCTGGCCGACCTGCAAGCCCAGGCCGAAGACCGCTTCTATCTAGCCCTGCGGACCGAATCGGAGTGGACCAGCGAGGAGTTGACGTCAATCGCCGAATCGTGGCTGACGGATAACGGCCTGGACCTTCCCGGGCTAGATGGCCGCGTTGCCGACTATTACGGGATCGCCGTCTAAGGGCCGGATCCTGCCCGGACGCCGGCGCGCCTTACTCCTCCTGCCATTCAAACGCACGACCACCGATCTCTACCTGGTCACCGGCCTTAACGCCGGCGCGGCGCAGCGCCGTCATCGCGCCTTCGCGATCGAGCTGGCGCCAGTACCACGCCAGCGCGTCGGGGAGCGAGAAATCGACCCGTTCGATCAGGTTTTCGACGGTGCCTCCGGTAATCTGAAACCTCCCCTCGCCGAGGCGGTTGACGACCAGCGGCGGCACGGTTGCGGCGGGGCGCAGGACCGGTATCGAGTCCGGGGCCAACTCCGGCGCGGGGGCAGTTCCGGCGCCCTCAAATGCCGCCGCCAGCAGATCGGTCAACCCTTCACCGGTGGCCGCCGAGATCGGGAACGCACTTATCCCCATTTCGGTGAGCGCGTCCGCGAAGGCCGGCCAGGCTGCGCGCGCCGTGGTGGTGTCCATCTTGTTGGCGGCGACGATGAACGGACGATCATCAAGCGGGCGGGGAGCGTCGCGCAATTCGCCACGCACCTGCCGGAACGTCTCCAGCGGGTCGCCGGACTCACCCGATAGATCGACCACCTGGACCATGAACCGTGTGCGTTCCAGATTGCGCAAGAACTCGTGCCCCAACCCGTGGCCCAGGTGGGAGCCCGCGATCAGCCCGGGCGCATCGGCGAACACCAGATGGCGATCGCCCAAGCGGACCACGCCCAGGACCGGATGTTTGGTCGAAAAGGGAAATGCGGCCACCAGCGGACGGGCCGCCGAGATCGCCGCCAGCAGCGAGGACTTGCCGGCGTTTGGCGCCCCGGCCAGTCCGACATCGGCCATCAGCTTCAGTTCCAACCGCAATTTCCGAGCCTGCCCCGGCTCGCCCTTGAGCGCCATGCGCGGGGTCTGATTGCGCGAGGACTTGAAGTGCGTATTGCCGAATCCGCCCTCGCCCCCTCGCGCGACCACCAGGGTCTGCCCGTCGGTTGTCAGGTCCCCGACCAGCCCCCCGCCTTCGGCATCCAGCGCCACCGTCCCGCAGGGCACGTCCAGGAAGAGGTCGCTGCCCTGCGCGCCGGTAGCCCGATTCCGCCCGCCGGGCCCCCCGTGGCCGGCCCGGAAGCGGCGTTCGAAGCGGAATCGCAGCAGGGTGTTCTCCCCCGACCTGGCCCGCAACAGCACATGCCCACCGCGGCCACCGTCGCCACCAGCTGGACCGCCCCGCGGAACGAATTTCTCGCGGCGCAGCCATGCCGATCCGCGCCCACCGCGGCCGGCCGTCACGAGAATCTCGGCGGAGTCCATGAATTGGCCCACGAGACTCCCTTCTGAAGAACCAAATGCCGTTGCCCGGTACAGAGAATCGGGCCATGCCGGCAACTCTAGCGCCTGAGCGCCTCGCCCGACCCGCCGTGATCGTGGCGGCGTACCCGTTTGCGGCCGAAATCGGGGTCGGCGGCTTGCTGCTGGCGCTGGCCCGGGCGACGATCCCGGTCACGATCGTCGTCCTGGCTCCGCGGCTCTTGCCGGGGCCGGAACGACCGGATGCACCTCCGGAACGGGCGCTTGGTGCGCTGAATGAATCGGCCGCGGAGTTCGGCGCCGACATAGAGACGCTGGATTTCTCACAGCAGACCATTCGCGACGATCCGGTGGCCGTCGCCCAGCTCGCCCAGATCCTGCGCCGGCGGCGCCCTGGCAATGTGTTAACCCATCCCGCCGGCTCGGCCAATCCCGATTACGCGGCCTCCCATGCAATTGCCTGGCGGGCCGCGGTTCTGGCCCGTTCCGGGGGCGGCTTGATCGCCGGTCCGCCGCTGGAAAAGTCACTGGAACTCTGGTCGTTCGGCGACCCCGACGCGCGACCGCCGCGAACCCGATTCGCAACCGGCGAGTTTGCCGGCCGCAAGTACGAACTGCTTGCCAGGATCGATAAATCAGTCGCCGGTCCATTGCCGGATCCCGAGCAAATTGCGCGCGATCTGGACCTGATTGGAGGCGGGCCGACGGAGGTGTTGCATCTGGCCGGCCAGCCATGGTAGGCGCTGCCGGCGAACCTGCCACCTGCCGGGAGTTATTCGCCGCGGCGGCGGCCTGCCGGGCGTGTCCGGGAATGGAAGGCCGGCGGCGCGTGCTCTCCGAACGCAACGGGAATATCGCGGCCCGGCTGTTGCTGGTGGCCGAAGCTCCCGGTGCGCGCGGGGCCGAACGAACCGGGGTCCCGTTCTGCGGCGATGCGAGCGGACGGAACTTCGAGGGCCTGCTCGAGCGGGCCGGCTTCAGCAGGCAAGATGTGTTCATCACCAACGCGGTTATCTGCAATCCGCAGTCCCCAACCGGCTCCAACCGGCGGCCGACAGCGGCCGAGCTTGCGTCCTGCGCGCGTTGGCTGAGGGCGACCATCGCGCTGGTCGATCCAGTGGTGGTCGGCGCCCTCGGGGCGGTCGCGCTGGCGGCACTTGGCCGTATCGAAGCCCACGGATTGCAGCTGAAGCGCGACTGCGGCCGGCCGCGGCTTTGGTCCGGTCGCTGGCTGGTACCGCTCTACCATCCATCTCCGCGGGTGCTGGCCAGCCACCGCCGGTTCGAGCAGCAGGTGCACGACTGGCAGAACCTCAGCCGGTTGGCCGGCGCGGGGGTCCGGCCGGGCAGTGCCGTTCCGATAATCACAGGTGGCTGAAGCGGGCGGTACACCGACCGGGCTGCGAGAGTCCCACAACCTGGTTTCCAAACCGACCAACCGCCAGACGGCTGCTTGAACCGAATAGAGCAAAGCCACCAGCATGGATCCCAAGATTGCAAGGGTCACCAAGGGTCCGCTCGGCCGCGATTCGGTTAACCGAGCCACCCATGAATACGAGCAAATCTGGCAGGGCAGTCGGGCGGAAACAGTAGAACGCCGGAAATCGGAATACGAGCGTTTCGCCAGCCGTTACTACGATCTGGTGACCGATTTTTTCGAGTACGGCTGGGGCCAGTCTTTTCATTTCGCCCCGCGCGCCCCGGGCGAGAGTTTTGCTGCCTCGCTCGCGCGACACGAGCTTTACATTGCTCATCGGCTGGGTATCCAGGCCGGGATGCGGGTTGCCGACCTAGGTTGCGGCATCGGTGGGCCGCTCCGCCAAATTGCCCGTTTCACCGGCGCCACGATCGTCGGCGTGAACAACAACGCCTATCAGCTCGAAAAGTGCCGCACGCTGACCGAGCGGGCCGGCCTGGGCCAGCTGGCAGAGTTCCTGGAGTGCGATTTCATGGATATTGAAGCGCCGGACGAATCGTTTGACGCCATTTACGCGATCGAGGCGACGCCGCACGCACCCAGCAAGTTGGGAGTCTTCAGCGAAGCATTCAGGACGCTCAAACCGGGCGGCCGATTCGCCACGTACGAATACTGCCTGACCGATCGGTACGATCCCCGGGACCACCGGCACCAGCAGATCAAGCGCGATATCGAAGTAGGTGGTTCGCTGCAGGACATTGCCTATCCGCGCCAGGTTGATGGCGCCCTGCGGAAAGCCGGATTTGAACTGCTCGAGTCGCGCGACTTGGCCGAATCAACCGGGCCCCATATTCCGTGGTATGAACCGCTGGCGGGTTCGCGGTTTTCGGTCGCCGGAATTCGCTCTTCCAGAGCCGGACGACGCCTGACCCACGGCACGCTGCTGCTGTTGGAAGCGCTCCGCGTGGTGCCGAAGGGTACGGTCAGGGTTTCGGCGCTGCTCAACCTCTGCGCGGCGGCGCTGGCCGAATCGGGCCGCCTGGGGATATTTACTCCGATGTATTTCGCGCTGGCGCGCAAACCGCTTTGAACGCGGCCAGGGCCTTGGCCACGGATCTGCCCTCCGTCGCAGGATCTGAACCGGCGCAACGCGACGCAAATTGAATCGCGCCGCGCTGGCCGAAAATTCCAGGGCCAAACGCCCCGGTGAATG
>CAYXKQ010000001.1:0-21593 GCA_964465715.1 uncultured Chloroflexota bacterium | reverse complement strand
AATTGAATCGCGCCGCGCTGGCCGAAAATTCCAGGGCCAAACGCCCCGGTGAATGTCTTCCCCCGGACCGCAGACAACTTGGACCTATCCAGACTCATCCGCACGATTCCTGATTTCCCGATCGAAGGGATCCTTTTCAAGGACATAACGCCGCTGTTACTCAGCGGAAAGGCGATCTCGGCAGCGGCCGAGCAACTGGCCGATCCATTCCGGGCCGATCCGCCCGACGTGATCGTGGCGCCGGAGGCGCGCGGCTGGGTATTCGCCACCGCCATGTCGCCGCTGCTTGGCGACTGCGGCGTCGCAGTGGCCCGCAAGGAGGGCAAGCTGCCCGGGGAAACCGTGTCCCACACCTACGCGCTCGAATACGGCGAGGCCACTATCGAACTGCACGCCGATTCGATAAGCGCCGGGCAACGCGTACTGCTCGTCGATGATCTGCTGGCCACCGGCGGGACGCTGGTGGCATGCGAGCGGTTGATCGGCCAACTGGGCGGCCGGGTGGTCGGTGCGGCGTTCCTGATCGAACTTGATTTTCTAAACGGCCGCGGCGAACTGGGCAATTACCCGGTGCACACACTCATCCATTACGGGGCCGGCGAATAGGCACGCGGCGGGCCCGGGCCGAGCGCTTGGCGGCGCGTCGGTTTGAACCGTTGCTTCAGGTGCGCGACTCCAGGCGCCGGGCCCAACGCCGTGGTTCGGCGATCTCGGCCAGGTCGGGAAGTTGCTCGGGAGATTCCCAGGCCATGTCCAGAAAATCTCGGCCGTGGCTGCGGTCGATCTCCTGGCAGAACCGGTCGCCGAGCTGATACTGCTCCAATTTCAGTCCCAGGCCGAGCAGCCGGAGTACGACTCCGGTAATCAGCGACCGCGACTTGTCGCGGGCCCGCAGTTTTGAATCGATCTGGCGCCATTGCGGGAGCGTCTCGCTCCCAACCTGGCGCATCAGCAGGTTCGAATAACCCTCCAACAGACTCATGCAGGCCTGGATCTCTGCCACGACCCGGCGCTGTCGCCCGCTGAGTGCGAACCACATGAATTTCGAGTCCTGATTACCGGCCTTGGATCCGGCTTCGCCGGGCTTGCCCGCATCCCCGAAAAAAGACACGATCTGGTCGCGCAGGTACCCGGCCAACCAGGGCGCCCGTTCAAATTCCAGGGCGTGCGTGAGTTCGTGCACCGCGACCCAGCGCCAGAGCTGTTCGGGGTCGACCTGCAGGCGCCTGGCCAGGGCGTGAATGTTGGGTTCGACCACGTAGGTGCGCCCGCTGCCGCTCTCAAACAGCGGGAGGTCGAACTGACCCAGCACGCGGGTGGAGAGGTAGCCGAGCATCAAACCCAGCTGCACGCTTATGACGGTTCTGGCCAGCGGGTTATGCAGTTCCGGAGCATGTTCGGCGCCGACCGGTTCCAGCATCTGGGCGAACCGTCGCAGGTTCAATTCCAGCCACGCATCGGGACCGATTCCGTGGACCCTGCGATCTCCGCTCCATGGGCGGTCGAGCGCCCGGGCGATGGCGTCGGCGCAATCGCGGCCCGCCGCGGCCGAGAAATCGGGGTCGAAAAACGATTCCGACACCGGCCTTCGCACTGAAAGCGCCACCGTGCGCGCCAGGCCCAGGTCCAATACGCTGTCGCGGGAAAGCCAGCTGGCCAGGCCGCGCGCGGCGAGGCGCCCGACCGCGTAGCCGGCGCCCAGCAACAGCGGCGTCGCCGGCGCCGCGGCGCGGGACAACTGCAGTACCGGCAGGCCGTTTATTCGTCTACGAACCAAATGTGCAGCCGCTCGTGGTCGATCTCCATCGGGTGCGGTCGATTGTCGCGGTACAGCCGCACCCGCAATCGCCCATCGGCGCGCATGTAAACCGTCGCCGCGTAGCCGCCGGGGTATAGCATGCGAAGGTGCTGTCCACCGCGTCCGTCCGGCGTGGCCTCGACCTTCCATTCACCCTCGACCGGCGGGACGATATACCAGTCGCCCTGCGGCAGGTTGGCCGACTCGGCGGCCGCATCAGCGGATGGCGTCATCAATCAAACAGCGCAAGCATGAACCAAAACACAAGATTGGGCGTCGTGGCCACATCGAAAGCAACCGAACCGGCATCCGCTGAGCGGAAGATTCAAGACTCAGACGATCTCGCGGTGGTTACCGAACCGCAGGTCGTGCTGGTCGGCCGCCAATCGATGGTCGATGCCGGAACCGCGCAATTCCTGGCCGATCATGGCCTGGAATGGGTTTCCGACACCGACAACGCGGCCGAACTGCTGGCCGAGGCCGGCGGACGACTCTGTTACATGTCATTTGGCAAGGGTCGCAAGTCCAACCAGGAGTACCTGGGCAACATCATCGCCTCCGGTCATGGCAGCGTGCTCGAGCACGCGGTCTGGAATTTCATTTTCAGCGGAGTGTCGCGCTCATTTACGCATGAATTGATCCGCCACCGCGCCGGATTCGGCTACAGCCAGCTCTCGCAGCGCTACGTCAACGCCGCCAATTCCCAGTTCGTTGAGCCGGACGTGATTGCAAACGACCCCGAGGCTCACCGGATCTGGGTTGAATCGATCCGCAATTCGCTCGATTCGTACCGCAAGCTGGTGCGGGCGTTGCGGGGCCGCTTCGGGCACGTCGAAAGCCGCACCCTGCGCCGCAAGATGGCCCGCCAGGCGGCCCGTTCAGTGCTGCCCAATGCGACCGAAACCAAGATCTTCGTCACCGCCAACGCACGCGCCCTGCGCCACTTCATCGAGCTGCGCGGCAACGAGCACGCCGAGCCCGAGATCCGCCGCGTGGCCACCAAAGTTCTGGCGATCATGCAGGACGAAGCACCCAACCTGTTCGGCGATTACCAGCTCCAGCCCCTGCCCGACGGGACCAGCCAGGCGGTCACCGAGCATCGCAAAGTCTGAACTTGACGCGGTCCGGCCACGAACCGCTCTTAAGATTTAGTGCCGGTCTGAATACAGGGTTTGAGGTTCCGAAATGGAAGTAGTGGCGGTCAACCCGCGAGGGTACTGTCACGGAGTAGTGACCGCGGTCACGATGGCCCGCAAGGCCGCCAAGTCGGTGGGCGGGCCGATTTACATGCTCGGCCACCTGGTCCACAACGAGCACATGACCGAGGAGCTCGAACAGCTTGGGATCGAGTTGATCGATTCGGACGACCGTGTCGCCGGCCTGCAGCAAATCGAGGACGGCACCGTGCTTTACACCGCCCACGGGGTCTCTCCGCAGGTCCGGGCGCTGGTGGCCGAGAAAAAACTGGAAGCGATCGATACCACCTGCCGTGACGTGCAGGTCACCCACGATTTGATCAACGAGCTGGTCGCCGACGGGTTCGACGTCCTCTACGTCGGCCGCCGGGGACACCCCGAAGCGGTGGGCTGCATCGGCGAGGCCCCCGACCGGGTCCACCTGGTGGAGACGCCCGAAGACGTCCTAGGCATTGAAATCCGGAATCCGAAACTGGCCCTGACCACCCAGACGACGCTGGGTATCTGGGACACCGCCGCGGTGATCCGGGCAGCCCGCAGTCGCTGGCCCGACATCCGCGTCCACAACGACATCTGCCGGGCGACGCAGGACCGCCAGGAGGCGGTTGTTGAAGCGGCCCGCGCCGTCGACCTGGTGATCGTGGTCGGTTCGAAACGCAGCTCGAACTCCAACCGCTTGGTCGAGGTCGTGAAGCAGCGGGTCGGCATACCGGCCTACCTCGTCGGGACTGCCGCCGAAATGAGGGACGAATGGTTCGCCGGCGCCCGGCGCGTGGCGGTCAACGCCGGAGCGTCGACGCCGTCGCCGCTGGGCCGCGAGGTCATAAGGCTGCTGGAGCGGTTCCACCCCGATTCGCAGAAGCTCCAGGACCTGCTCAATTGAACGGCGCCGACGCCATCGTCGAAATACTCCGCCGCGAAGGTGTGGAGACTGCGTTCTGCTTTCCGATTTCCAACCTGCAGGAGGCGATGGCCCGGGCCGGAGTACGGGTTGTCATGGCCCGCCAGGAACGGGTCGCCGGCAACATGGCCGACGGAATGTCGCGGGCCACCTGGGGCCGCAAGATCGGGGTTTTCTCGGTCCAGCAGTCTGCCGGTACCGAGAACGCCTTCTCGCCGATCGCCCACGCCCGCACCGACAATTCCGCGATGCTCTTCCTGCCCGGTCACGGCGGGATCGATGCCATCGGCAAAACGCCCACGTTCGACAGCCTCGAAAACTACGCCGGCACCATCAAATTCGGGACCAGGCTATATCTGGAACGCCAGATCCAGGACAAGCTGCGGCGCGCATTCGTCGCCCTGCGTTCGGGGAAGCCGGGGCCGGTCATGGTCGAAATCCTCTCCGAGGCGGTGCGGGCCGAGTTTTCCGGCCAACTCCGCTACCGGTCGGTCGATCCGATCCGCATGGCGCCCGATCAGGGCGCCGTAGAAGCGGCCGCCGACCTGATTGAACGGGCGCGGAGTCCGCTCATCTGGTCCGGGAGCGGCGTCAAGTGGGCTCGCGCCAGCGCCGGGTTGGTGAAATTGGCCGAAACCAGCGGCGCCCCGGTGATGACGACCCTGATGGGCAAGGGCGGTTTCCCCGAAGACCATCCGCTGGCGGCCGGGGTCAGCGCGCTGACGGCGACCGCGATGGCCGACCACTACCTGGAAACCTGCGACGTGCTGTTGGCGATCGGCTCCAGCCTCTCCCAGTCCTCGTTCACGCCCACCGTGCCAGCCGGCAA
Source organism: uncultured Chloroflexota bacterium (assembly GCA_964465715.1). GTDB lineage: Bacteria > Chloroflexota > UBA11872 > UBA11872 > VXNJ01 > VXNJ01. The sequence continues at coordinate 16,869 of CAYXKQ010000001.1, read as the reverse complement.
GACGCTGATCCAGTGCAACGTGTCCGCCGGCGAGTTGCACAAGAACTACCCGGCCGACGTTGCGGTGCAGGCCGACGCCGGTTTGTTCATCGCCGCCCTCACCGAAGAACTGGAGGGCCGCGGGAGCGAAAAGTTCGCCGCCCGGGGCCGGGCCGCCCGCGAAAACCTGGCCGCCCTGCGGCGGCGGCAGCTGGCCGAATACGAGGCCGAGTTCAACGACAGCGGGACGCCCATCAACGGCTACCGGCTGTTTTCCGAGCTCTGGCGGCAGCTGCGGAGCCGGCCTTCCACGCTCGTGCACGAATCCGGGACCAGCCGCGACATTCAGGCGCCCTTCTACGCGACCCGGGAGCCCGAAGACTATCTGGGCTGGGGTCAATCGACACAGCTTGGCTTCTCGCTCGGTGCGGCGATGGGCGCCAAGCTGGCCACTCCGGACCGCTGGGTCGTAAACGCCATGGGGGATGCGGCGGTGGGAATGACCGCGATGGACTGGGAGACCGCCGTGCGCGAGCAGATTCCGATCACCACCGTGGTCAAGCACGATTCGAAGTTCTCCGGCTACGCCGCCAACCACATTCCCGAGTCGGCCGCCCGCTTTGGTTCCGACACCGCCGACGGCGACTACGCGGCCGTGGCGCGGGCGCTGGGCTGCGTCGGAATCCGGGTCACGAATCCGGCGGAAATCGGCCCCGCCCTGGAACGCGCGGCCCGGGCGAATCGCGAGGGCCGGCCGGCGGTGCTCGACGTGATTACCAAGCCGACCACCAGGCTTCCACGCCGCAAGGTCGGATGATCTTGGGGAGGAAGCTTTGAGCATTTATCGCGAGCGCTACGATCTGCGCCCGATCATCAACGCCGCCGGAAACTACACCGCGCTGGGCGGGTCGCTGAGCGCCCCGGAGGTCGTAGAGGCGATGGCCCGGGCGGCCGCCGACTGGGTAAGCGTGCCCGACCTGCAGCGCCTGGTGGCCGAGGAAATCGGAGGGCTGCTCGGCTTCACCGCCGGATCCGGGTCGGCGGTGCAGGTTACCGCCGGTGCCGGAGCGGCCAATATGCTGGCGGCGGCGGCGGCGATCGCCGGCGGCGACAGGCGGCTGATGGCCAGGCTGCCCGACAGCAGCGGGCTGCGCAATGAAATCGTATTTCCGGCCCAGATGGCCGGAACCTGGACCAAGACTTTCGAGATGTCGGGGGCCCGGGTTGTGACTGCGCCGACCGAGGCGGTCTTCGACCGCGGGCTGCGAGGGCGGGTGCTTGCCTCGAGCATTGAAGCGGTCGCCGGTGCGATCGGTGAAAAGACTTGCGCGATCGGCGCCATCCTGACCTGGGAGATGCCGGGTCAGATGCTGCTTTCGATAAGGGGGCTGGCCGAGCTGGCCGAAGCGCACGGCCTGCCGCTGCTGGTCGATGCGGCCGCCGAGATTCCGCCCATCGGCCGCATCGCCGAGCTGCGTTCCGAGGGGGGGACCCTGGTCTCGGTTTCCGGCGGCAAAGCCCTGGGCGGACCCAACGCGACCGGCCTGCTGGTCGGGTCAACCGCCTACGTGCGCAGCGCCGGGATGATGGCCGCCCCGGCCGAGGGCATGCTGGGCAGGGTGGCCAAGGTCGCCCGCGAACAACTTGTGGGCCTGCAGGTCGCGGCCGAAATCTACATGCAGAATGACGAATCGGCCCTGCTTTCGGCCTGGTCCGATCGCTGCGCGCTGATCCAGGACGCGCTTCGCGACCTGCCCGGAGTGCGGGTCGAACAGGTCTGTCCGGACGAGACCGGATTGCCGGTGCCCCGGTTGCGCGTGCACCTGGATCCCGGCGGTTCGGCCACCGTGGATTCGGTCACCGCGGCCCTGCGCGCCGGCGAGGCCGACATTCGGCTGCGCGGCGGGTACCCGGGGGCGGAGTTCCTCAATGTCGATGTCGCCTGCCTGCGCGATGGCGAGGCCGAACTGGTGGGTCGCCGCATCAGGGAAGAAATCGAGTCGGCATCCTGAAGTTTCCGCGCATCCGCTCCGGCCGGGTTCGCCTGCATGCCCGGTCTACCCCATTAATCCTGGAAAGGTAATGAATCCACCGTGAACGCCGAAGCCAGATTAATAGAGCTGGGGATCGAGCTGCCCGAACCGGCGGTGCCGGCCGGGAGCTACGTGACCTCGGTGCAATGCGGCAACATGCTCTACCTCGCCGGCCACCTGCCGGCAGCTTCCGAGGGATCGTGGAGCGGCAAGGTCGGTTCCGACCTGGACGCCGACGAAGGCGTGGTAGTGGCGCGCGCGGTCGGCATCAACCTGCTGGCCACGATCCGCGCCGCGCTGGGCAGCCTCGACCGGGTGGTCCGGATCGTCAAGGTCTTGGGGTTCGTGAACTCGGCGCCGGGGTTCTCCGATCAGCCAATCGTGATTAACGGCTGTTCGGACCTGATGGCCCAGGTCTTCGGTGAACGCGGGCGCCACGCCCGCTCGGCCGTCGGTGCCAACGAGCTCCCGCTGAACACGCCGGTCGAAATCGAAATGATCGTGCAGTTCGAATAGTCGTCCGCATGCCCGTGGCCCGCTGACGGGACCGGGGTAGGCCCGTGGACCCGACGCACCCCTTCTTCTATCTGGTCGCGTGGCCGCTGCTGAGCGCCGGATGCACCTTCATCGGCGCTCCGCTGGCAATGTGCGCGCTGCGGGCGCTGCCCTCCCGCGGCGAATTGCTCGCCAAGCCGATCGGCTGGCTTGTCTTCGCATTTGCCGGCTGGGCGATCCTGCACACCGGGTTGGTCGAGAACCAGCGCGGGTTCAATTCCGGGCTCGGCTGGGCCATGGTGTTGCTGGCTGCGGCGTGGCTCCTGCGCAGCCCGGCCCTGCGGGAATTCTGGAAGTCGCACTGGCGGGGACTACTGACCGCCGAACTGCTGTTCCTGGGAGCTTTCTGGGGTTACCTGCTCCTGCGCGCGCATGTGCCCGGGGTCCTGGCGACCGAGGCGCCGGCGAACTTTGCGATCCTGAACACCGCCATGCGGTCGGACACATACCCCCCGGCCGATGCCTGGCTGGCCGGGCAACATCTTGTCTATTACTATTTCGGCCACGCCGCGGCGGCCCTGGCGGCCAATGCGGCCGGCATACCGCGGTTGCTGGCCTTCGACCTGGCCCTGGCCAATCTGTTCGGCCTGGCGGTGCTCTGCGCATTCGCGCTGGGTCGCGAGTTGTGCACCCTCGTGCCGAACATTCCGCGGCGCCTGGCCGTCGCCGGCGGGGCGGGCGCGGTCCTGCTGGCGCTGCTCAGCGGCAACCTGGCCGGCCTGGCCTATTGGAGCGGGCGCGCTGCCGACGATCCGTTCTTCTACCAGGGCCTGAGCTGGAACGCCACCCGCATCATTCGCAACGTCACAGGCGGTGGGCTGCCGCCGTGTCACGACCCGACGGTGCGCGACTGCCCGATCACCGAAATTCCGGTGTTCACTTTCCTGCTCGGTGACCTGCACGCCCACGCCCTGGCTTTGCCGCTGGTCTTGCTTGCCGGGACGGCGGCAATCGCCTGGTGGCGCGGATTTTCGGGAGATGCTGCGCCGGCCCCGGCGGCGGCGGTTTTGTCCGGCGGCGTGGCCGGACTGGCGCTGGTGACCAACTCCTGGGATTTCCCGCTGGCGCTGGTGCTCGGCCCGATCGCCGGTCTGGCCGCCAACCTCGCCCGCCCGCAACCTATCTGGACAAGGTACCTGGGGCATGTGGTCCTGGCCGCGGGCAGCGCCCTGCTGTGCGCGGCCCCGCAACTGCTCTCCTACGAACCCCTCAACCTGGGTCCGGCGGGGTCCCCGCTGCGTTCCCAGCTCGGCCCCTACCTGCTGATGTGGGGGCTGCCACTGGCCGGATTTTTCACCTGGCGCTTCTGGTCCGACTGGGCTCGTTGGGGCCCCCGGGGCACGATCCCCGCCGGTTCGGTGGTCCTGGCCGCCGGACTGGCCGAAATCGGTCTGGCGGCCGGGGCGCTGGTGCTCTCCGGCGGCGGGGCGCTGCTGGCCCTTTGGGCAATTGCAGACTGCATGCGCGGTCAGCGGTCGGGACAGCTCCCACCCCTGGTCCTGGCGGCGGCCGCGCTGCTGCTGATCGCGATTCCGGAAGTAATCATCGTGGCCGACGGGTATGCACCGCCGTACGTGCGCATGAACACGATGTTCAAGCTGGGGTTTGCGGCCTGGGTCCTCTTCGGCGCCACCCTGCCGGCGATGTTGATATCCGGCTGGACCGAACTCTCCGGCGCGGGGAGAGGGGTAGTCCTCAGAATCTGCCGCTGGTCCGCGGCGGGGGTGCTTGCCGGGCTGTTGACGATATCGCTGGGTTACTCGGCCAACGCCGCCGCGGCCCGGGTCCGCGACGGCGACGAGCCATCGCTGAACGCCCTGCGGACCATGGAGCGCCTCCGCCCCGAGGACGTTGCCGCGGCCAACTGGGCAGCCGCCAATCTGCCCAGGGACGCGGTGATCATGGAAGCCTGCTGCCGGGCCTACTCCGACGCCAACCGCATATCCAACTGGACCGGGGTGCCCGGGGTGATCGGTTGGCTCGGCCACGGGTTCCTCAGTTACCGCAGCCAGTACGCCGAATTCGCCGCCCGGGCCGCAAAGGTCGATTCGCTTTACCGAAATCTCAGCGACCCACAGATTGCCCGGGAACTCGAGGCCAACCGGGTCACCCATGTCGTCCTGGGTGATTTGGAGCGCGAACTGCACCGGGCGGTCGATCCCGACCCGACGGGGTCGTTGCGGCCGGTGTTTACCTCCCCGCGCGGATCCCTGACCATCTATGCCCTGCCCCGAGCCGGACCTCAGAGATGACCTCCAATCCCGCTGAAATGCGGCGCAAAGCGCTGGCCGCGGCCTGGCCGCGGACCTGGTTTTTAGTGGTCGTGGGTATCGCAGTCGTGAGCCGGTTGCTGGACCTTGGCTCGCGCGCCCTGCACCACGACGAGTCGATTCACGCCGCTACCGCCCTGCAGCGCCTGGTCGATTTCCCCTACGTGTACGATCCGCTCTATCATGGCCCGCTGCTCTACTTTGCGGTTGCCCTGGTCTTTGTCCTGACCGACATCGGCGACGGTGCCGCCCGGTTGCTGCCGGCAATCTCTGGAATCGCCCTGGTATGCGCCGTAGGCTACCTCCTCCGCGACGGCCTGGGTCGATACGGGACGCTGCTGGCAATGCTCGGCCTGACGCTGTCGAGCGCCTTTCTCTATTACTCGCGTTTCCTGCGCAACGACATATTCATCGCCCTGCTCACGCTACTGGCGATGGCCGCGCTCTACCGCTACGTGGGCGAACCGCGGCGGCGCTGGGTCCTGCTGGCCGCAACCGCGTTCGGGATCAGCCTGGTGACCAAGGAAAACGCCTACATTTCGGGCTTCATATTCACCGTGGCGCTGGTCGCGTTGGGAGCTGTCGGTCTGCTGCGCCGACGGAACTTGATCGCCGCCGGCCCGCAGATTGACGCAATCGCCGCCGCGATGTCGGAACTTGTGACCGACCGGCGCGGGCTGGCGCTTGCCCTGGCGGTAATGGTTGCGATCCCGATCGCGCTCTATAGTTCGTTCGGGGTCAATCTGGGATTGGTTCCGCAGGCGTTCTACGATTCGGTGGCGGTTTGGGCCCAGGTCCACCAGTCGGGCCGCATCGACCAGCCCTGGTTTTTCTATCCGGGACTGACCCTGCTGTTGGAACCCTGGGCGGCCGTATTCGGGGCGGCCGGACTCCTGCTCTGGATCCGACGCCCTCACCTGCTCGCCACCCTGCTGGTGTGGTGGCTGGCAGCCTCGTTTGCGATCTACACCCTGGCCGGCGAAAAAGCGGCCTGGCTCGCACTGCACCCGCTGCTGCCGACCTATCTGCTCGCCGGGTGGGCATCGGATCGACTGCTGCGGCAAGGAAACCGGGTGCGCCTGGCGGCCCTTTTGCTAGCGGCGGCGCTGCTGGCGCTGACTGCTCGGCATTCGATCGCCACGACATTCCTGTACGGTGACGTGCCGCGGACCCCGCTCGCCTATTCGCAGACCTCGCGCGATATCCCGGCCGCGGTTGATCTCTTCGAGGAGGCGGGCAGGAGGTCCGGTTACGGATGGGCCCTGCCGATTCACGTCGGCCAGGCCGCCCACTGGCCGTTCGTGTGGTACCTGCGCGGCTACAGCGCGGTCGAATTCTTCTACGGACAACCCGATCCGGCAAACCTGGATCAGGCCGTGCTGATCCTCTCCGCCGAACAGGCCGGGGCATTCGACGGTCTGCTGGAAGGGTATGTGGCGGCGCCGATTCGAATTCGAGTCTGGTTCCCCGAACACGTCTACAAGTCCTGGACCTGGGATTCGGTCGGGGCATTTTTTTCCGAGCCCGAACACTGGCGCTTGCTAGCCGAGTTTGTAATCAGCCATAAACCGCCTGCGCCGATCGGATCGTCCGAGATCTACCTCTTTGTCCGCGAAGACATCGCCCGACTTGGGCTGGACCCGGCCCAGGCTCAGGCGCGATGAGCCGTCCGACTCCCACGTGGCGGGGCATCGTCACCAACGTCGCGCGCTCGCGCTGTTTGGCCGCAGTCGAAGAAACAGAGGTGGAATTCCACGTGCCGGGTTCGATGATCAGGGACAACGGCGGCCGCAATCCGGTGCGGGTGGGGGACCGAGTCACGCTGACGCTGCGGTCCGGCACCCTGGTGCTGCAGGGCATCGGGGAGCGGACTTCCGAATTCCAGCGCACTCATTCCGAACAGGGGCGCAGTCCGCGTTCGGCGACCATCGCCGCCAATCTGGCAATAGCTGTTTTCGTTCTCCCCGCCACCGCCGAGCGGCGTCACCTGCGGATGCTCGACCGCATGCTGGTCGGAGCTTACTGGGCCGACATTCCGGCGTTGGTGTGCGTTAACAAATGGGACCTTGCGACCGATCCCGGTGGCCTTCAGAACCGGCTGCGGCCCTACCGCGACGAGGGCTGGCCGATCCAGTACACGATCGCGCCGGCCGGCGACGGCGTGGCCGGGCTGGTGGACCTGCTTCCACCCGGGCTGTCAGCCCTCATCGGACCCTCCGGGGCCGGCAAGACCACCCTGATCCGGGCCATCACCGGTCGCGCCGACCTGAAGACGCTTGGGGTCAATTCGCGCACCGGCAAGGGTCGCCACGTCACGACCGCGGTCTCGGCATACCAGATCGATCCGAACCGCTGGGTGGTCGATGCCCCGGGTCTGAAGACCTTCGGGGTCGCGCAGGCCCCGCGGGAAATGGTCCTGGCGGCATTTCCCGAAATCGAACGCGCCGCCGCCCGATGCCAGCAGCGCTGGTGCGACCACCGGGGCCGCACCGGCTGCCAGGTGGCCGCCGATATTCGAGCCGGGGCGATCAGCCGCGATCGCTGGGCGAGTTACTCGCTTTTAATCGCCGAAGCCGCCGGCTGATTCTTCTGCCAGGCGGCGGGCGACCGAGTCCAGGATGTGCCCAATCGAGGATGCGGCGCGGTTCGCGATCGCCACCACCTCGCGGTGCTCGTTGTCGGCAAACACCTCCCCGGAGGCGTTGGTGATCGTTGATATGGCCAGCACGCGCACTCCGCAATGCCTGGCCAGCAGCGCCTCGGCGGCGGTGCTCATCCCCACCGCATCGGCCCCCATGCGGCCCAGCGCGCGGGCCTCGGCGCCGGTTTCGTAGGTGGGGCCCGCGACCTGGCAGTAGATTCCCGAGTGGACCGTCGTCTCGACCGCCGCGGCGGCCTCGCCGGCCCAGACGTACAACTGCGGGTCGTAGCAGTCGGCAGTCGTCAGAAAGCGTGGACCGGGCTCCTGGTTGGGACCGGCCAGTGGATTGGGGCTGGTCAACGCCGGCAGGCAGATATGGTCGCGTACGATCATCAGGTCCCCGGCCCGGTAGGCCGGATTCAGCGATCCGGCGGCGTTGGTGAGCAGTAGGGCCTCGATTCCGCAGGCGCACAACGCCCGCACCCAGGCGGCCACCGGTTCAAAGCTTGCCGATTCATAGAAATGCACCCGGCCCTGCAGTACCAGGGCGCATTCGCCGGAAATCTCGACACCCAGCACGCGACCGGCGTGCCCCTCCACCGTCGCCGCCGGCATTCCCGGCAAATCGCGGAACGGAGTTGAGCTCAGCGCCGGCCAGCGGCCGGATACTGCGCCCAGGCCCGAACCCAGGACTATCGCCAGACGCGGCCTTCGCGGCAACTGCTGGAGGATTCCGGCGGCGGCGGCCTGGGCCGGTGCCGGCATGTCAAGGCGGGGCCTTAGCGCCATCAGGACCCGTGCAGACGGTCTCCGGACTTTGGGTCCTTGCGCGCCAGCCGGCGGTACATCGTTGAGGCCGAAGCGCTGCTGTGGCCGAGACCTTCCCGGACATCGGACGCCGAAGTGGCGCGGGCGGCCAGATTGGTGGCGAACGTGTGGCGGATGGTCCGCGGCGAAACCCCACGATCCAATCCGGCGTTCTGGACCACTCGCTTGAAAATCAGCCAGAACCCCTGTCGCGTGAGGCGTTCGCCCCGACGGTTAACAAACAGTGCCGCCTGTCCTTCACCGGCCACCTTGCGACGCTGCCCGAGCATCCACGAGCGCAGCGCCTGACTGACCCGCGGCCCGACCGGCTGATCGCGCTGGGCGCGCGTGCCGCGGCCGCACAGAATCTGGCCCGCGCGCAGATCGACATCGGCCACGTCAAGCTTTACCAGTTCGCTAGCGTGCACGCCGGTGCCGTAGAGGACTTCGAACATGGCCCGCTCGCGCTGGCCGGCAAATTCCCCTGGACTGGCCGTAGCGGCCTCGATCAGACGGTCGATCTCTTCCGTGGCAAGGACCGACGGCGGCGATTGCCGCCGCCAGGATCGGTGCAGATCGTCGGTGGGGTTTTCGGCCACCCGCCCCCGCTCCTGCAGAAAGCGGTACAGGGCCCGAACTGAGGCGATCTTGCGGGACTGGGTGGACATGGCATAACCGCGACCGGCCAGCATTTCACAGTACCGGTCAACATCCCGCTTGGCGATTGCCCAGTCGCGGCGACCGGATTGCAGGAGGTGCTCGACGAACTGCTGGGCGTCGGCCGAATAGGCCGACACGGTGTTGGCGGACAGACCGCGTTCTGCGGACAGGTAGCTGAGGAAATCGGCTACGTCAGCCGTCAGCCTTGTGGCCGCGCCCCTCGGTTGCGCCATCGCCGACTGGATGCGGTCAGAGATCTTCCACCAGGATCACCCGCGCAGGGGCGCCGTCGCCGCGGGCGATCTTGAGCGGCAGACAAAAGAGGTTGTAGTGCCCCGGAATGATGTTGGCCAGGTCCAGACCCTCGGCTATCGCCAGGCGATTGCCAAGTATCACGCGGTGCGTATCAAACCGTTTTGAATCCATCGGCTCGATCGATAGGTAGTCAATCCCGACGACCTTCACGCCACGATCCACGATCCAACGCGCCCCGCCCGGCATCAGGGCCGAATAGTGCGACTGGTATTCGGGCTGCTTGAGCAGCTCCTTGGTGGAGTTCGAGGTCTTGATCAGCAGCCGACGCACTCCGGGGGGAATCCGGGCGGCCTCGAGGTGGTCGCGGCCGATTTCATCGACGCCGAGGATTTCAGTCACGTAGGCCGGGCCGCAGAGCATGTTCAGGTCCAGCCGGTCGACCGTCATCGTGCCATCGAAAAAGTGGGCCGGTGGATCGACGTGGGTGCCCGAATGGGTTCCCATTCGCAGCGTCGAAACGTTGCTGTTGGCACCGTCGGTGATCCGGGTGGCCACGTCGACTTCGATCGAGGGTTCGTCGGGGTGGGTGGGGGTATCGCGGTCGAGGGGAACCGAAATGTCGTAAATGCGCGTTTTGATTCTCCTGAGCGGTTCGGTCGGCTCGGACCGGGCGCACCGCGCTGGGCAAGGGCAGCAGCATGCGGGGCGGCGGCGCGATCGAGTAAAACGGGGCCTATATATTTATGTTAATTTGGGCGAATTTCCGGGCCGCGAAACGCGAGGTTTACTTGGCCGCGATCGATCTGGCCTACGGGCGCGGACGCCTGCCGGTCGAAATGCCGGTCGGCGCCCAGGTGATCAGTCCGCGTTTTCCCGCGCCGCTGACCGATCCCCGGGCGGCGCTCAAATCAGCCCTCGCCGACCCGCTGGGAGCGAGGCCGCTTGCCGAATCCATCGCGCCGCAGGCGAGTCTGGCGATCGTTTTCTGCGATTACACCCGTCCCGCCCCTAGCCGCGTGATGATCGAGGCGATCCTCGAGGCTTTGCCCCCGGGCCACCGCGGCCCCATCAAGTTGATCAACGCGCTGGGCCTGCACCGGCCAAACACGGAGTCTGAATTGGGTCAGATGCTGGGACCGGAGCTGCTGGCCAGATACCCGGTGATTCAACCCGGCAACGGTGATGCCGATTACGTTGATGTGGGAGCCACCACAACCGGCCGCCCGGTGCGGCTTTGCCGCCAGTATGTGGAAGCCGACCACCGGGTAACGACCGGTTTCGTCGAACCGCACTTTTTCGCCGGTTTCTCCGGTGGCGCCAAGCTCACCCTGCCGGGGGTTGCCGCGCCCGAATCCATCCTGGCCAACCACGACGCCGAAATGATCGACCACCCCGAATCGACCTGGGGCAGCACCGCCGTCAACCCAATCTTCCGCGAGCAGCGTGAGGCGGCCGCCCTGTGCCCGCCGGATCTGATCCTCAACGTGGCCCTCGACGCGCGGAAACGGATCACGGACGTTTTCTGCGGCGAGCTTGTCGCCGCCCACGACCGGGCCTGCCGCCGGGTGGCCTCCAATTCCATCGTTAACGTAGACGAGCAATTCGACCTGGTGATCAGTTCGAACAGCGGGTTTCCCCTGGACCAGAACTTCTACCAGGCGGTGAAGGGGCTCTCGGCGGCGGCCCGGATCGTGGCTCCCGGGGGCAATCTGGTCATTGCCAGCGAATGCGCCGAGGGGCTTGGCCACGGTCACTTCGAACGCTACATGGAACGCGGCCTGCAGCCGTCGGAGCTCTTGCGGACCATCCGATCGCAGCCAACTCCGCTACCCGACCAGTGGCAGGCCCAAATCCTGGCCGCCATCCAGGCTCGCGCCCGGGTGCATGTGTTCAGCGCCGGTCTGGACCCGGCCACGGTGACCGCGATCGGTTGCCTCCCCTGCCGCGACATCGGCGCGCTGGCCAGACGGCTGGCGGGAGCGCGACCGGGCCTGAAAATCGCGGTGCTGCCGGAAGGCCCACTCACCATCGCCCAGGCCGCGTAGCCGCACAAGGGCGCCCGCGCGCGCGGCGCTCCGAATTTTTATAATTTTGCGGCCGCGGCGCGGCGGTATCGCCACGCCCCGCGCCAATCCGCACAACACCTTCGTGCCGACCGCACCCCGCCCCCGTGAGAAGGAACTCTGGCTATGTCCGACATCAAACCGCTTGCTGACCGCCTGTTGATCAAGCCGATCGAGCGCGAAGAGATGACCAGTTCGGGACTGGTGCTGCCTGACACCGCCAAGGAAAAGCCGATGGAAGGCGAGGTCGTGGCGGCCGGTCCGGGAGCCCGCAACGACAAGGGCGAACGTGCCGAACTTGACGTGAAGGTCGGCGACACCGTCCTTTTTGCAAAGTACGCCGGGACCGAATTCAAGTCCGACGGCGTCGACTACCTCATCATCGCCGAGCGCGACGTCCTGGCGGTGGTTGGATAAGAATCCGGACCCACGCCATCCAGGCGTTGAATCAATAAAACAGCCACAGGGACCCGACTGCAATGCCGCCCAAGGGCGTTAAGTTCTCCGAAGAAGCCCGTCGCGACCTGATCAAGGGCGTCGACCTCCTCGCCGACATCGTCGGCTCCACCTATGGGCCACGCGGCCGCAATGTCATGTACGAGCGGTTTCAGTCCGCCGAGGTCACCAACGACGGCGACCAGATTGCCAAGCAATTCGCCGAATCGTATTCCGACCCGTACATGAACATTGGCGTCCAGATCGTCAAGGAAGCGGCGATGAAGACCGGTGAGGCGGTTGGCGACGGCACCACCAGCTCGGTGGTCCTGACCCAGTCGATCGCCCGCCAGGGGTTGCGCAACCTGGCCGCCGGAGCGAACGCGATGATTCTCAAGCGGGGCATTGACCGCGCCGCCCAGATGGCCCACGACCACATCCGCTCAATCGCCCGGCCGGTGGCGAGCTCGGAGGACATCGAGCGGGTCGCATCGATCGCGGCCAACGACCCCGAGATTGGCGAGTACATTGCCGAAGTCATGGAGCGCGTCGGCAACGACGGCATGGTCCAGATCGACGAGTCGCGCAGTGGCGTGGCGCTCTCGACCCGCTACGTGGAGGGCATGCAGCTGGACAAGGGCTGGCTCTCGCCCTATTTCGTGACCAACGCCGAGCGGATGGAGGCCTACCTGGACCGGCCGCGCGTGCTGCTGGCCGATTCGAAGATTTCCAGCGCCAGCGCGTTCGCTCCCTTCCTGGACAAGATCCTGGCCGCCGGAATTCGCAACCTGTTTATTGCCGCCACAAATATCGACGGCGATGCCCTGGCCCTCCTGATCATGAACAAGCTGCGCGGCAAGCTGAACGTGGCCGCGATCAAGGCTCCGTCCTACGGCGAGCGGATGCGCTCGATCCTGATGGACATCGGGGCGATGACCGGCGCAACCGTCTTCTCCGACCACGTCGGTTTTTCATGGCAGGAAGCAGACGTCAGCTGGCTCGGGCAGGCCGATCGGGTCACCGTCGCACGACTTGCCACGATCCTTCTGGAAAGCCCCGGCCATGACGCCGCGGTGCAGGCCCGCGCCGAGCAGATTCGGACCCAGCTTGAAGCCACCGATTCAGACTGGGACCGCGAAAAACTGGAAGAGCGCCTGGCCCGCCTGACCGGCGGGGTCGGCATCATCTCGGTTGGGGCAGCCACCGAAGTGGAGTTGCGCGAGCGCAAGACCCGGGCCGAAGACGGCGTTTCTACGACCCGAGCCGCGATTCGTGAAGGAATCGTGCCGGGCGGCGGCGCAAGCTACCTGCGGGCGGCCGAGTCAATCGACCTCGAGCAGTTTCCGGAAGGCGACCAGCGCACCGGCGCCGCAATCGTCAAGCGCGCCCTGCACGGCCCGTTGCGGCGCATCGCCGCCAACGCCGGCGCGGTTCCCTCGCTAGTAATTGATTCGGTGCTCTCATCGGATGACCCGTGGCACGGCTGGAACGCCGACCGCGACGAGTTCGGCGACCTGTACGAAATGGGAGTAGTCGACGCCGCCAACGTGGCCTGCATCGCGCTGGACAACGCGACCTCGGCCGGCACCATGCTGCTGACCACCGAAGCGATGGTCGCCGAACTGCCGCAACCGGCGGCCCCGGTGTCTCCGGAGTCGATGGCCCGCGACATGCACAACATGGGTATGGACGGGTTCTGATCCGGCGGCCGCGGACGCCGTAACCCGTCCGATGGCCAATCCAACCTACGACTTTGCGGTCGTCGGCGGCGGCATAGCCGGATCGGCGTGCGCCTACTACCTTTCCCGGGCGGGCCGCACCTGCCTGCTAATCGAAGCCGATGAGGTCGCGGCCGGCGCGTCTGGTTTTTCAGCCGGTCTTATCACTCCGCCCGTCGGACCGAGGCTCCAGCAACCGCTGCGGGACCTGATGCTTAGCGCATTCGAGCTGCACCAGGAGCTTCCCCAGCAACTGGGGGATGGACGCGACCCTGGATACGAATTGCGGCGCGGCGGGAACGTGCTGGTCGCCCCGGACGAAGGCAGCGCGCCGGCCCTAAGATCGCTGCTGGATGATCCGGTCCCGCGCCAACGCGGCGCTCGCTGGCTTGAACCGGATCAGGTCAGGGAGATTTGTCCCTGGGTGGACCGGCCGCATGCCGGGGGAATATATGAACCTTCGGCCGCCAATCTTGACCCGGACCGTCTGACGCGCACCGTCTGTGCCGCTGCGCAACGCGCGGGCGCCCGCCTGATGATCGATTCGGTCGTTTCGCTTGAACCAGTGGGGTCGGGTTTTAGGGTGCGGGGATCGCTGGGCGAATACCGCGCCGAGCAAGTGCTGCTGGCCGCCGGGCCGTGGACCGGCACCCTGGCCGCTCAACTGGGATTTGAAGACGCGGTCCACCCACTCAAGGGCCAGATTCTGCGGTTGCGGCTCCCTCCGCCGCACTCAGGGGTCGGGTTCACCTGTCCCGACGGCAGTTACCTGTCCCCGCGTCCCGATGGGCAGGTCTGGATCGGCACGACCGAGGAATCGGCCGGATTCGACCGGGCAACGACCCAGGAGGCGCGCGACCTGATCCTTGCCCGGGCCCGAGAAATGTGCTCACGCATCGATTCAGCGCAGGTAATTGCCCAGACGGCCTGCCTGCGACCGCTCTCCCGCGACGGGCTGCCGCTGATCGGTCCGCTGCCCGGTATCCACGGGGCCTGGATTTGCTCGGGGCACGGGCGGACCGGAATGCTCCTGGGGCCGGTCAGTGCGCGCGAATTGGTGAACCTGATACTGGAACGCGAAACCGCGCTGGACTTGGCGCCGTTCGATCCGGCCAGACTCGGTGCCGGCGATGCGCCGAGCAGTTCTACAGCAGGGTAACCCCAATGACCTCGGCCGTTCCTGAATCCAACCCCGCCGGAGGCGTGGTGGATCTGCTTTCGGCGCACGGACGATTGCGGCGGCAGCTTGCGACCGATGACCCCATCGAATCGAGCGCCCAGATTCGTTTCCCGCTCGGAGGCGGGCAGCCCGATCCCGGATCATTTCCCGTGCAAAGGATGGCCGGATCGGCCCGGCGGGTTCTCGAATCGGACCCGGGCGCGTTGCTGTACGGCGAGGGCCAGGGTTACCTGCCGCTGCGCGAGATCGTCTGCCGCAAGACCCGCAGACTCGAGGGCATGGCGCTGGACCCGGAAAAGGTACTGATTACCAACGGCGCCGCCCAGGCGCTGGGGTTGCTGGCGACCGCCCTCATCGATCCCGGCGATACGGTGCTGATCGACGAGGCCAGCTGGGGGGCAGGATTCTTCAAGGGATTTGGCGCAGACCTGCAGCCGGTCCGCTGGGACGAACTCGGGCCGTTGCCCCAGGACATCGAAGACGCCTGCCGGCGGCGGCGGACCAAGGTCTTCTACACGATCCCGACGTTTCAGAACCCGCTCGGGGTGACCGCCACCCTGGAGCGGCGCCGCCAGATCCTTGAACTTGCCGACCGGCACGGATTCCTGATCGCCGAAGATGATGCCTACTACGAGCTCCGCTTCTCTGGAAACCGCGTGCCGAGTCTGTTCGAACTGGCCGGCGGGAATCGCGTCGTGCGCACCGGCACCTTTTCAAAAATCCTGGGCGCCGGCACCAGGCTCGGTTGGGCGATGACCGACCGCGAAACCGCCGCTCTGCTGGCCGCCCACAAATACGACCTGGGCGCCAGTCCCTTCACCAGCCGCATCGTGGCCGATTTCATGCAGCGCCACATGTTCGCCCACATCCGGCGGTTGCAGCAGGTGTATCGCGTCAAACGCGACTCGCTGCTGGCGGTATTTGAAGCCGAATTGGGCGATCTGCCAGTCAACTGGTCGCGGCCCGAAGGCGGGTTCTTCTGCTGGCTGCAACTCCCGCCCGGCGACAGCGGCGTTGCAGTCGAACGGGCCGTGGCTGAGCATGGCGTCGATGTCTGGGCGGGATCCTGGTTCCGCTCCGACGGCCACGACGACAACTGCCTGCGCATCGCGTATTCGTTCGCCAATCTGGATCAGATACGCGAAGGCGCCGAAATCTTCTGCCGGGAGCTGCGCAGGCTGGTCTAACCCGCGCCCATAATGGGCCGAACGTACCCGGAAGGCTTGGCCAAGTGAGCGATCAAGGAAATACCGTCCGCCTGGACGCGGGGGAACTTGAAGACTTCAGCACGGCACTATTTGCCTCCTGCGGGGTCGAATCCGAAGGCGCCCGGCTCACCGCCCGCAGCCTGGTCTGGGCCGACTTGCGCGGGGTCTATTCGCACGGCGTGGTGCGACTGCAGCCGAACTACCTCAAATCCCTCAAAGGCGGAACGGTCAACCCAACCCCCGCCATCCAATCCTTGTTCGACGGTCCGGCGTTCGAAGTCCTGGACGGTGACTGCGGACTCGGGCAGATTGCGGCCGATAGGGCCATCAACGCCGCCATCGACAAGGCCCGGGCCTGCGGGATCGGGCTGGCCTGCGTACGCAACTCGCGCCACTTCGGTGCTGCCGCCTACTGGCCGATGCTGGCCGCCGAAGCCGGCATGATCGGTTTCGCCTGCTCCAACGGCGGAATGGTCAACACCGCCCCCTACGGCGGCGCACGGTCGGCGATGGGCAACAATCCTCACTCCTGGGTGATTCCGGCCGGCGAGGACCGCCCGGTCATATTGGACATGGCCACCGGCGTGGCGGCGATGGGCAAGGTGGCCATGGCGCGCCTTCATGGCACGCCCCTGCCGTCCGGCTGGTGCCTCGATGCCGACGGCAACGACACCACCGATGCCGACGCCGCCGTGACCATGCTGCCGGCCGGCGGCCCGAAGGGTTACGCGATCGGATACGTGCTGGACTTGCTGTCGGGGTCACTGGCCGGCGCCCAGACCTCGACCGTCAAGGCCCTGGGCGGTATCAGCGGGCCGGAAGCAAACCAGACCGGCATGACTTTCCTGACAATCGATATCGCTGCGGTGACCGATGCCGCCGAATTTACCCAATCGGCCGATCGCACCGCTCAGCTCATGCGGGAGACCCCGACGCGGCCGGGGTTCGACCGCGTTCATGTTCCCGGCGAGATCGAATGGAACACCTACGACGACCGGATCGTAAACGGTATTCCAACGTCGCAGGCCGAAGTCGGCGTGCTGGCGCAGATGGCGCGGGAGCATG